>NZ_QQZY01000009.1 GCF_003351045.1 Gaiella occulta | reverse complement strand
TGACACGGTGGTCAGCTACCACCCCGACCCGCCGCAACTGCTCCGCGCTCGCCTACGGCTCGCGCTCCACAGCAGCGGCGGAAAGAATCTCAACCGGCTCGTACACCACAAGCTGGGACGCTACTCGCGGCGTCCTTCTCTATGTGCTGACGGCGCAGCTCCAAACAGTCATCGAGATGGTGCTACTCCGCCATCTCGCCTTCTCAGACCACCAGATCGACGAGATCTTCACGACGCGCGTCCAGCGCTACCGCGAGATCGCCAACGCCAGGGCCCAAGCGAGCGACGAGGATCTGATCGTTCCGCAGGAATGACCGAGGGTTGATGACCTTCGAACATCAGCTAACTGCCGTTGGTCTTCGAGATGGCTAGCTCGGGCGGTGACGGGCGATCACTCCCTCCTCGTCAGAGCATTCGCACAGCTGCATTCGAAGCCTCTGAGAATCCCAGGGTGCTCCACTCGGCCTCGACCCGGAACTGGCAGTGGACGCGGTCAGCCGGCGAGGCGTGCCTGATCTACGACTTTCGACCGCACACCGGCGGGGGACGCGACAGAAGGTGCGACAAGGCCGGGGCTGAAGAACATGAGCTCCGAGCCGGAGAGGTTCCCGATCGCGGCGCTGTAGTGGAGCTCATACCCGATTCGTGCAAAGCTGGTGTACAGCTCGGCCACTTCGGGGACGGCGTCATACGAGACAATCCAAGGCACCCCTAGACGGCGGACGGTCGCCGCGATCGCCGCGTGGTCGTCTGCCGCGTACCAGTTCTCGTAAAGCTTCGCTCCGTTCGTGTAGTACGGCGGGTCGAGGTAGACGAACGGACGCTCAAGACCAGGAAGGACCTCCGTGAGGTATTGGGCGGCGTCGTGAGACGTCAAGGTGATGCGACTCGCGAAGCGTCCTATCCGCTGGAGCCGCCTAATCAGTTGCCCTCGGTTGAAGCGCGCGTCAATCTTCCAGTGGCCAGACTGGTCCAGACCCCCGATGACGCCGCCACCGATGATCCCGGAGCGAGAGGTGCGGTTGAGATAGAACGTCGCGAACCCTAGATCGACGGGATCGGCGTTCGGATCGCGTTGGATCGCCCGTTGGCGCAGCCACTCCGTGACGTCCAGTGGTACCGATTGGATCCGACGGCAGAGCTCGTCCGGATTCCGGAGAGCGGTGTCCCAGAAGGCAAACACGCCGCGGTTGATGTCGTTGATGTGAATTCGATCGGCGTACTCCTCGAACAAAAGTGAGAGAGCGATGCTCGCCCCTCCGGCGTATGGCTCGACGTACTCGCAGCCCACCAGGTCGTTGTCGAGGATGACCAGCTTGATGTAGTTCGCGATCTTCCCTTTCCCGCCGGGGTACCTGAGCGGGGAGGGGTAGCGTTGGTCCGCCGCTACGGCCACAGCTTCTCCATGAGCGGGGCGATCTCGTCCCATGTGGCATATAGATCGTGCGACTTCGGATAGACGAACTCGTTGTGGACGTACTGATTCATTGAGAACACCGACGCGCCGACGGCGCTCCGCTGGTTGTCTGCGATCGCCTCCACCGCCCGCGCAAGCTTGGCCGGGATCTCGCCGCTCTTCTCAAGCTTCGCGACAATCGTCTTGAGTCGCTTCGCCAACGGTGACTCTCTCATCTGCTTCTCTGTCAGGAGCTTCTTCTCGGTGATGTAGTGATCTACGCTCAGCTCGATGAAGACCCGCGTCATTACCGAGCACCCGTTCGGATACTGCTCGACGTTCATGGTGGAGAGCTCGTTGTAGATGGCGTTGATGCGAGGCGGCTTCACATCAAGCGTTGAAGATCGCGGAATCACCGTGGTCCGCGTCGGCTGCACCCTCCGTCTTCGCTTCGACGGCTGAGCCGGCGCCGAAGACGGCTCGCCGGCAGTCAGGTTGTCGATGAACGTCGGCGTCTTCAGCATCTTCGACTTGCGTGGCTTCACGCTGATTGGTAGCGCTTTGACATACGCCTCACGCTGCGGAAGGTGGTACAGGTCGGGCACCTGAAGGTTCAGCTTCAGATCCTCCACGAGCCGACTCAGTGACCGCGCAAGCTCCGATGTCGGATACAGCGCGATGACCTTACCGTTGAGAATGTCGATTCCGAGCGCCTCCCTGACGGACGCAGTGTTGAGCATGCGCTGGAGCGTCGTAATGATCCGCCGATTCGACGCATTCGCCTCCGCGCTAAGCCTCCCGTGCCTCTCAACGAAGTCGAGGACTTGCCCAGCTGGCCGGCGCGTGCCCGCGTGCCGCGCGTTGTAGCGATCCTTCTCTTCAGCACCCCACTCGACGAGACCGACACCCTGGTTCTGGCCGGTGTGGCGAAGTT
Source organism: Gaiella occulta (assembly GCF_003351045.1). Classification (GTDB taxonomy): domain Bacteria; phylum Actinomycetota; class Thermoleophilia; order Gaiellales; family Gaiellaceae; genus Gaiella; species Gaiella occulta. The sequence continues at coordinate 117,820 of NZ_QQZY01000009.1, read as the reverse complement.
CAACCCAGTGTTGGGCCTCCTCCTCGTTCTCGAAGAGAACGCACGGCACATTGTCGAGAGGCGCCTGCTCGTATCTGGCGGAGAGCTGTACTAGCTTCCGGGCTGACGTCGGCGAGAGAGCCGCCGTGACCAGGGAGGGTGTCTCTAGCGCCCGAAGCGCAAGGATTCGCCGGTTACCCTCCACGACCTTGTAGCGCTTCTGGCGGTCTGCCGTCGCGACGACGGCCGGGAGTGTCGTTGGGTCGAGCCCCTGGTCAACGATGTCAGTCGCAAGGCGGATGAGGTTGTCGCCCTGTTGCTGAGCGAGCGCGAGGGCCGTCTCCTGCTGCGACTCCTTTGTCTCTACGAGACGAGGGTTGCCGCTGTCCAGAAGAAAGTCGGCGAGAGGGATATTCACGACCTCGGGCATCGCAGCTCGAAGCTTCCACCCGAGACATGCCTTGAGTCAATGGGCCTCGGAAGCCGCCTCCGGCGCCGCCCGCTTTGCTGCCCTTTCCATGGTGGGCCGTACTCGGCTCGAGCCAGTGACCACCAGCTTGTCGAGTGGGCAGGATTTGAACCTGCGACCTCCGGTTTATGAGCCGAAGGCCCTCTGCGGATCCTTTATGCGTGGTACTTGGGCTCGTATCGAGATTCCCAGCTTGTCGACCCCGCTTCGACTGCGGTGCCGCAGACTGTGCGAAGCGGGCCGAAAATCACAGGCACTGTTCAGGCACTGGCCTCCAATAGGGAGCCTGCGCTGAAAACAAAGAGGCCTGCTTTGCAGGCCTCTTTGAATGGGCGGTACTGGGCTCGAACCAGTGACCCCCAGCTTGTCGAGCTGGTGCTCTCCCAACTGAGCTAACCGCCCTCGGGCCGGAGTCTAGCTCACGCCGAGCACGGGGCCGGCGGGTTCGCGGACGTGCCGGCACGGGCACGGTCGGCGGGCGCCGGCGACCCGATAGTGCGATCCGAGAGCGCTGTCGAGGCCGGCGCCGGCCCGTGCCACCGCCTTGCTCAGCGCGCCCCTCAGAAACGGCTCGGAGCCGCCGGCTGCACGCGGGCGCCCGGCCAGCTCGCCGCGCCGCCCTCGGCCGCTGCCCGCTCGAGGCATCGTGCGGCGCTCCGTCGCGGCTGCGCGGCTACTGCTCTCCGTCCGCCGCTCGATCAGGCTCGTGGCGGCGCCGGCTCGCCGCCGGCCACGCACAGCGACCCGATCGGCAGCCTCTCCCGACTGGTCAGCGGCACCCCCAGATAGGCGACCATGCGCAGATCGGTGATCGCCGGGCTGACGCGCAGGAACGGCACGTCGCGGGCCTCCTCGACGCCGAACGGGCCGCCGAGCAGGATCTATCGGCAGAACATGTGCGACAGCGGCGCCTGCCGCAGCGTCGACCACGGCTCCGGCAGACCGGTCGCGCTCTTGAAGAAGAGCCAGTGCTCGTCGACCAGCGACACGAGTCCGACGGGCGAGCGCTGAGACGAGCCGCGAGGGCGGTCAGCCGGTCGAAAGCCGTCTCCGGCGCGGTGTCGAGCAGGCCGGTGCGACGGAGCGCGGCAAGGCGCTCCGGATCGGAGACCAGCGCCCGGTGTCCGTTCAGGGGCCGGCCGCCGAGGGCGGCGAGAGCCCACGCAGGCGTCAGATGAGGCCCCGCGCCCGCGCCTCCAGCACCGCCTCCGCGCGCCTGCGCGCGCCGAGCTTCGTGTACGCGCGCTCCAGCAGTGTCTTGACGGTCTCGTCGGAGACGCCGAGCACAGCCGCGGCCTCCCTGTTCGTGCGGCCGGCGGCGACGAGCGCAATCACCCCGCGCTCCCGCGGCGTCAGCCGCGCCTCGCCCGTGGGCCGCTTCGGGTGCGCCGGGTCGAAGATGCGGTGGCCTGCCAGCACGCCTCGCAGCACGACCCGGAGCCGCTTCGGGTCGGATGACTTGACGACGCTCGCCTGCGCGCCTGCCTCGATCGCGACCTCGTTGAGCCCTCGCTGCGGGCTCGCCGTCATCAGCACCGCAGGGCAGGCCATGCCCGCCCGCCTCAGGCTCTTGACGAGGTCGCTGCCGAGACGATCGGGCAGATGCTGGTCGACGAGGAGCACGTCGACCGCCCGGCGCCCGAGCAGCTCCTCGGCCTCCGTGGCGGAGCCGGTCTCGCCGGCGATGCGAAAATCGCCGCCCGCGAGGGCGAGCCGCACCCACGTGCGTACGATCGCATCGTCCTCGACGACGAGCACCGAATGAGACGCCGTGTCGATTTCGCCTCCCCTCCCGAGACAGAGAGCGCCCGACGCAGCGTAGAGCGGCCTGCGGGCGCGCGCAACTCCCACGGCCCTGCCGCGCGTCAGCCTCGCACGGCGGGCATGCGGCGGGGGTCTCCGAGAACGGCTCTCACGCGCACGATCTCGCGCTGCAGCGCGTCGAGGACGTCCGGGTCGTACAGCGTTCCTCTGCCCTCCTCCAGCGTTGCGAGCGCGTGCTCGAACGGCTGGGCCACCTTGTAGACGCGGGGGCTCGTGAGAGCGTCCAGCACGTCTGCGACGGCGGCGATCCGCCCCGCGAGCGGGATCTCGTCACCCGCGAGCCCGCGCGGGTAGCCGCTGCCGTCGAGGCGCTCGTGATGGGTGTAGGCGACCGTGGCAGCGAGATCGAGCAGCGCCGACCGCGAGCCGCCGAGCAGGCGGTGGCCCATCTCCGGGTGGCGGCGGATCACATCCCATTCCTCGGCCGTGAGCGGCCCCGGCTTGCCGAGGATCGCATCCGGAATCCCGATCTTTCCGACGTCGTGCAGGAGGCTTGCGAGGCGAAGGCGCTCGCACGCGTCAGCGGGCAGACCCAGCGCGCCGGCGAGGAGCGCGCAGAGCCTGCCCATGCGCTCGACGTGGTCTCCCGTTTCCCGGTCGCGGAACTCCGCCGCCAGCGCGAGCCGCCGCACCGTCTCCTCGTAGGTGAGCTCCACGTCGGCGCGGGCGCGCTCGAGCTCGGCGGTGCGCTCCTTCACCGTCTCCTCGAGCTCCTCCCGGTGCCGGCGCAGCTCGGCCTCGAGCTGCCTGCGGTGAAGCGTGTTCGCAACCGCGATGAGCAGGGCGCTGCGCTGGATCGGCTTCGTCAGGTAGCCGACGGCGCCGAGATCGAGCGCCGCGCTCCAGATCTCCGGCTCGTCGCGGCCGCTCACCATCACGACCGAGGTCTCGGGATACCGCTCGCATATCCACCGTGCGAGATCGAGCCCCGAATCGCCGCCGAGGTTGACGTCGCAGAGCACGAGCTCGAACGCGCACTCGCCGAGCCGCAGGCGCGCGGCCTCGACCGAGCCGGCCACCGTGCACGCGTGCCCTTCGCCCCCGAGGATGGCGCGGAACAGCCGGGCGAGGAGATCGTCGTCGTCGACGATCAGGACGCGGGCATGCCCGAACCGCCTGCGCGGAGCACGATCCGCTTCCTGAATGGGGGGTTCCGGCACGATCATGGCGATATCCGGATTGTCGACAGCGGTGCCGCCGGCCTGCGTCCCCCGTTTTTCCGGCTGCCGGCTCAGCGGTCGAGCAGCTCGCGCACCCGCGCCACGAGATCGGCGGGCGTGAACGGCTTCTGCAGGAAGTCGCGCTTCGCGAGATGATGGATCTCGTCGGCAGCGGTGTAGCCGCTCATCAGGAGCACGCGCACGTGCGGGTGAAGGCGGTCGAGGCGGCGGGCGAGCTCGATCCCGCCCATTCCGGGCATCTCGACGTCGGCGACGACGGCGGCGGGAGGGCCGTGCTCGAGGATCGCCTCGAGCGCTTTCGCGCCGTCCTCGACCGTGACGACGGTGAAACCGGCCTGCTCGAGCACCGATCGGATGAGGCGGCGAAGCAGGTCGTTGTCCTCCGCCACCAGGATCGTCTCGCCGCCGCCTCTCGCGCCGAGCGGCTCTCGCACGGCAACCTCGTCGAGGGGTGTGGCAGCGGGGCGGTCGACGCGCGGGAGCAGCACGGTGAACGTCGATCCTGCCCCGACCGTCGAGGTCACGTGGAGTTGCCCGCCCGCCTGCTTGACGATGCCGTACGCGGTCGACAGGCCGAGACCCGTCCCCTGCTCCTTCGTCGTGAAGAACGGCTCGAACAGCAGCGGCAGCGCCTCCTCGGCGATGCCGACGCCGGTGTCCTCGACCTCGAGCACGACGTCCTGCCCGCGCGGCCGGACGCGGACGCTGATGCGGCCCCCAGCGCGGATCGCGTCGACGGCGTTGACGACGAGGTTGACGATCACCTGCTCGAGGCGGCCGGCGTCCGCGCAGACGACCGCGGGCTCGTCGCCCAGGTCGATCGTCAGCTCGACGTCGTCGGGCACGAGCCGCTCGAGCATGCGCGCCAGCTCGGCGACGAGCCTGCACAGATCGATGTCGCGCTCGGCCACGACCTTCTGGCGGCTGAACACGAGCAGGCTGCGCGTCAGGTCGGCACCGCGCATGCTGGCGCGGGAGATCTCGAGCGCCTGGGCGCGCCGCTCGTCGCCCTCGGGCAGCGCCTCGGCGATGAGCGAGGCATAGCCGTCGATGACGCCGAGCAGGTTGTTGAAGTCGTGCGCGAGCCCGGCGGCGAGACGCCCGACCGCCTCGAGCTTCTGCGCCTGCAGCAGCTGCGCTTCGAGCAGGTCGCGCTCGGTCGTCTCGACGGCAACGACGGCGACGCCGACGATCTCGTCGTGGACGCGGACGGGGTGGTAGCCGGCGCGGAACCTGCGCCGTGCACCAGCCACCGCCGTCTCGATGTCGACGTCGTGCACACTCACGCCCGTGTCCAGCACCCTGCGGTAGACGGCGTCGAGGTCGAGCCCGAGCGGCTCCAGGATCTGGCCCGCCTTCCGTCCCAGGTGCGCGTCGACGGGGCTCCCGTGGAACTCGGCGAGCGCCTCGTTAACGCGGACGTAGCGGAGGTCGCGGTCGACGAAACCGAGTCCGACGGGCGCCGCCTCGAGCGCCGTCGTCAGCAGCACCTCCGCCTCGACGCGGGCGCTCTCGGCCCGCAGCTGGTCGGTGATGTCGAGCGAGGTGCCCGCGTAGCCGAGGAGCGTGCCGTCGGCGGCCAGCCTGGGCGAGCCCGAGTCGACGAGCGTGCGGTACTCGCCGGCCGCGTCGAGGATCCGGTACCGCAGCGCATACGGACGCCCTGACCGCTCGTACTCGAGCACCTGCCGCGCAACCGCATCGCGCTCGTCGGGATGCACGCCCTCCAACCAGCCGAATCCCAGCTCCTGCTCGAGCGTGCGACCCGTGAAGTCGAGCCAGCCACGGTTGACGAAGGTGACGCGGTTGTCCGCATCGGTGATCCAGATCAGGAGCGACGAGGAGTCGGCGAGCGCGCGGAACCGCTCCTCGCTCTCGGCGAGCGCCGTCCGCGCCTCGAGCTCGCGCGCACGGCGGTCGACGACCCCACGCACCGAGGCACCGAGGCGGGAGACGTGGTGCTTCAGCACGTAGTCGTCGAGACCGCTCTTCAGCGCCTCGACGGCGACCTCCGCCGACCCCGTGCCCGTCAGCATCACCACCGGGACGTCGGGCCAGCGGGCACGGACGTCCCGCAGGATCGACAACCCGTCCGTGAAGCGCAGGCTTGAGTCCGTCACGACGAGCTGAGGCTGGGGCCCCGACAGCGCCTCCTCGAGCCCGGCGGCGTCGCACACCTCGAATGCCTCGGCGTCGGGCCACTCCTTCCGCAGCTCGCGAAGGGCGAGCATCCGGTCGTCGGGGTCGTCGTCGGCGATGAGGGCGCGGAACGTGCTCACACGAGGCCGGACCGCTCGCTGTGCTCGAGGCGGTAGAAGTCGAGCGAGCGTACCATCTCGTACAGCGCGACCGTGTCGATCGGCTCGACGCGATAGGCGCTCGCGCCCCGCTCGAACGTCCTGCTCGCGTCGGCGCTCTCCCGCGACGACGTGGACGCCGCGACGCGCACGCGGCCCTGCCCGGCTGGGCGCGCAGCCCCGCGAGCACCTCGTGGCCGCTCAGGCGCGACAGCGCGAGGTCGAGCAAGACGAGCACCGGTAGCGGGTGCGCGTCGCGGTCGGCGTGGATGACGTCGCCAGGCAGGTGGGCGAACGCCCGCTCGCCGTCGCCGACGACGTGGAGTGGTTGGCAAGCTGCTCCTTGCGGCGGGCCGGTTGCAGGAGCAGGACGTCGTTCGTGTCGTCCTCGACGAGCGTTATCGGCTCGTGCTCGACCAGAGCCTCCCCCGACTACGCCACCGGCTGCTCGAACCAGAATGTGCTGCCCTGGCCCGGTGCCGACTCGACGCCGACGACGCCGCCCATCCGCTCGATGCCCTTCTCGACGCCCGCGAGTCCCACCACGGTTCCCGGGCAGGCCATCCTCCCGTGGACAGCCGCTCGAACACGGCGAAGATCCGTCGCTGCTGCTCGGGCGAGACGCCGATGACCTCATCCTGGATCTCGATGCGCACGCCGGCGTCCCCTGTCCGGGAGCGATTCGCGAGCGACGGCACGTGCCCTGCCGCCGTGAACTCGAGCGCGTCGTCGACGAGGCTCGACGGGACGAGCGTGAGCGTCGCAGGATACGCACGAACGTTGCCGAGCGGCCGTGCCGACGCCACGCCGGTGATCGAGTGCAGCGCCAGGGCGCGCGCCAGCGCCTCCCGCTCGGATGTGCGCAGGCGGGCCTGCTGCAAGGTGAGCGCCAGGTGACGTGCCACGTCTCACGTCGCGCGGAATGTCCCGCGGTGAGACATGCGTTACCCGGGATGCGCCTCGAGCGCGATCGCCCGCGGGAAGAGGATGTTGTTCTCCTCGTGCACGTGGCGGTGCGTGTCGGCCTCGAGCCGGGCGAGCCGGTCGAGCATGGCGCGGTACGAGTTGCAGGCGTCCGCAGGCGGCTCGTAGCCGTTGGTCGCCGCGCGCAGTCCGGCGAGGCCGGTTGCGACCTCGTCGTGCTCGTGCAGCATCATCCGGATCGGGTTCTCGACGGATCCGAAGGGGAAGCCGCTCGAGGAGCCCTGCTCGAGCGCCACGCAGGCGGGGAATAGGACCTGCTCTTCCTTGACCATGTGCTGCTCGAGATCGTCCGCGGTCGCGTGGAAGATCACCTGTACCTCGCGCAGCTCGGGATGCGTGTCGCCGTGGGCCTGTGCGACCTTGTCGACGAGCAGGCGAAGCGGCGGCAGCTCCTCGCGCAGGTAGGCGTGATGATGGCCGACGACGTGGGCGCAGAGGTCGGCGACGGGGACGCTCGTCCAGTCGATGTCGTCCGCCTCCGTGGCGAGGGGCTCGTCGAGCGCCGCGAGCACCGTTTCGACGTCGACGCCGCGGTCGGCGCAGGCGGTCTCGAGCGGCGTCTTGCCGCCACAGCAGTAGTCGATGCCGAAGCGCTCGAACACGCGCGCTCTGCTCGGCTGCTGGAGCACGAGGTCAGCAACGTGGGTGTCGGTCGTGATCGGGCTCATCGAAGGTCCTTTCAGGAGGAGGATGTGGGTCCGGTGTGGCATTCCGCATCGGGGCAGAGCCGAATCCGATCGCTACGGAGGCAGACGAGACCGACGTTGGTGGTGCCGTCGTCGTCTGGGACGACGAGCCACGTGGAGCCCTCGGCGTCGAGGGCTGCCGCGCCTCCTCGGCCGCCGTCGCGCACAGGAACGACCCGCACGGACTCGTTCGCGAACAGCCGCCGCGCGGCGCCGACAGTGTCGCCGATCGAGAGCTTCTTCCCACGAGCGGTGATCGCCCCGCGGATGGGGCGCGCCGCGAGATCGTGCCGGTTGCGATGGACGGTCGTCACGAGCGTGCCGCCTGACGCCGTCTCCCGCCCTGCGCGCGGCGCCGGTAGAGGATGGGGGCGCGTCCGAGGTAGGTGACGGGAACGCTCCACACGTGCACAAGCCGGGTGAAGGGCCAGACGGCGAGCAGGAGCCAGGCGGTGATGACGTGCAACTGGAAGACGATGGGTGCTCCGACCATCAGCTCCCCATCAGGTTGGAGGGTGAAGATGCCGCGGAACCAGGGGCTGACCGTCTCGCGGTAGGCGTAGCGGTCGATGACGGTGTCGGTCGTGGCCGCGATCCCGGCCACGACCGTCAGCACGAGCAGCGGGTAGAGGATCCTGTCGCTGCGGAGCGTCGTGGCGGCGACGCGCGGCACGGTAAGTCGCCGGTAGGCGAGTACGGCGATTCCGGCGGCGACGAGCGCCGCTGCGGCGAGGCCTCCCATGACGGCGAGCCAGTGGTAGGCGTCGTCTGAGATCCCGACGGCTTCCGTCGCAGACCGCGGTACGAGGATGCCGAGCAGGTGGCCGCCGATGGCGGCGAGCATGCCGAAGTGGAAGAGGACGCTGCCGATCATCAGCAGCTTGCGTTCGAGCAGCTGTGTGGAACGGGCTGTCCACATGAACTGGTCGCGGCAGTAGCGCCAGATGTGCCCGACCGTGAACGAGGCGATGCACAGGTACGGCAGTGCAACCCAGAGCAGGAAGTCGAGTCGGCTCATGCTCCGGCTCCGACTGCGTCCGGGGCGCTGACCGGCTCGAGCCCGACCAGCTCTGCCGGGGGCCCTTCGAGCGCGAGCCGTCGCGCCTGCTCCAGCTGGCGGGCGGTCGGCTTCGGCAGCACGACGCAGACGGCGTCAAGCAGGCCGGCGTACGGGCTTTGCCTCCGATGCAGGGCGGCACGGACGAGCTCGAGCGACGGCCGCAGCCCGACGAGAAGCTCGATCCCTTCACCGGGTCGCAGCTCGGTGAACTCGAGGATGACCGGCAGGTAGTCGGGGAGCTCGCCGTCGGCGAGCGGCAGCCCCGCCTCTGCGTAGTGGCGCTTGAGGCGTACGAGCTCGATGCCGCGCTGGCGCCGGTCGCCGTGGGTGTGCCACGTCAGGTGCATGGCGGAGCGCCGGTCGAAGTCGAACGCTTCCACGTACGCCTGGCGCAGGACAGCCGGAGGGGTCGCGCGCAGGTAGGCAAGGAATCCGTCGACTGGTGTGCGCTGCGCGGGCGGCAGTTGCGCGGCGGTGAGCTCGAGCTCGGCCATCGCTTCGAGGAGCGCGTCGTCCGGATACTGGAGCAGGACGGAGAGGAGCTTCCAGCTCATCCGCCCTTCCTCCGGAAGTCCATGAAGGTGACGTTGCCGGCGCCGCCGGCGGCGAGTGGCTCGCCTCCGAACGGATCCTTCGCCTTGCCCAGTTCGCCGCAGCTGCCGGGGCCGCCCGGGAAGTCGAGGCCGCAGGCGCCCTGCCGCGCCATCGGATTGATGCCGATCTCACCGTGGGTCTTCGGGATCACGTAGCGCTCGTCGTACTTCGCGACGGCGAGCAGCCTGAACATGTGGTCGATCTCGGCGGGTTCCATGCCGACCGCGGACGCGATCGCCGCGTCGGGCTCGCCGCCGAGGTTGCGCTCGCGGACGAAGCCGCGCATCGCGGCCAGCCTTTTCAGCGCCAGCCGCACCGGCTCGGGGTCGCCGGCGGTGAGGAGGTTAGCGAGGTACTCGACGGGGATTCGCAGCTCGTCGATCGTGGGGAAGACGTCGTCTGGGTCGGCGTCGGAGCCGTTGCCCTCAACGAGGCTCATCACGGGCGAGAGAGGTGGCACGTACCAGACCATCGGCAGGGTGCGGTACTCGGGGTGCAGCGGCAGGGCGACCCGGTGCGTAACGGCGAGCGCGTAGACGGGTGAGCGGGTTGCGGCCTCGAGCCAGTCGTCCGGGATCCCGTCGGCACGGGCTGCCGCCTGCACCTCGGGGTCGTCCGGGTCGAGGAACAGGTCGAGCTGGGCCGCGAGCAGGTCCTTCTCGTCGGGCACGGACGCGGCGGCCTCGACGCGGTCGGCGTCGTAGAGCACGACGCCGAGGTAGCGGATCTTGCCGACGCATGTCTCGGAGCAGATCGTGGGCTGGCCCGCCTCGATGCGCGGGTAGCAGAGCGTGCACTTCTCGGCCTTCCCGGTGCCCCAGTTGAAGTAGACCTTCTTGTACGGGCAGCCGCTCACGCACATGCGCCAGGAGCGGCACTGCCCCTGGTCGACGAGCACGATGCCGTCCTCCTCGCGCTTGTACATCGCGCCCGACGGGCACGAGGCGACGCACGAGGGGTTGAGGCAGTGCTCGCAGATGCGCGGGAGGTAGAACATGAACGCGCTCTCGTACTCGAGCCGCACCTGCTCCTCGACGCCGTCACGCAGGTTGGGGTCGAGCCGCGCCCCCTCGGGCCCGCCGGCGAGGTCGTCCTCCCAGTTCGGGCCCCACTGCAGGTCGAGCGGCCTGCCCGTGACCTGCGACGCGGGGCGCGCCACCGGCTGGTGGCGCTGCACGGGCGCCGTCGTCAGCGTCTCGTAGTCGTACGTCCACGGCTCGTAGTAGTCGTCGAGCGTCGGCAGCTCCGGGTTGAAGAACAGCGTCGCGAGCTTGCGCAGCCGTCCGCCGGCGCGGAGGCGAAGCTTGCCGCCGCGGAGCTCCCAGCCGCCCTTCCAGCGCGCCTGGTCCTCCCAGCGCTTCGGGTAGCCGATGCCCGGCTTCGTCTCGACGTCGTTGAACCACGCGTACTCGACGCCGCGCCGGTTCGTCCACACGTTCTTGCAGGTGACCGAGCACGTGTGGCAGCCGATGCACTTGTCGAGGTTCATCACCATCGCGACCTGCGCCCGGACGAGCATCAGTACACCACCTCGCCGGCGAGCTTCCGCACGACGACGACCTCGTCACGCTGCGAGCCGGTCGGGCCGTAGTAGTTGAACCCGTAGGAGAGCTGGGCATAGCCGCCGACGAGGTGGGTCGGCTTCATGGAGATGCGCGTGACCGAGTTGTCGGTGCCGCCGCGCGTGCCGGAGAGCTCGCTACGGGGCACGTTCACGTGGCGGTCCTGCGAGTGGTACATCATCGCGACGCCTTCCGGCACGCGGTGGGAGACGACGGCGCGCGCAGTGATGACGCCGTTGCGGTTGAACACCTCGACCCAGTCGTTGTCGGCGACCTCGATCTTCGCCGCGTCCTCGACGCCGATCCACACGACGGGGCCGCCGCGGAACAGCGTCAGCATGTGCAGGTTGTCCTGGAATTCGGAGTGGATCGACCACTTCGAGTGCGGTGACAGCCAGCGCAGGTGCACGTCCTTGCGCGTCGGGTCGCCGGAGCCCTGGTCGCCGACCGTGCCGACGACGTCGACCGGCGGCCGGTAGACGGGCAGCCCCTCGCCCATGTCGAGCATCCAGGCGTGGTCGACGTAGAACTGCTGACGGCCCGTGAGCGTGCGGAACGGTACCGAGCGCTCGATGTTGATCGTGAACGGCGAGTAGCGCCGCTCCCGCGACTCCATCCCCGACCATTCCGGCGACGCCAACACCTTCCGTGGCTGCACCTGCGTGTCGCCGAAGGTGATGCGCACGTCGCGGTGCTCCTCGGAGATGTCGGAGAGCTTCATGCCGGTGCGCCGCTCGAGCCCCTTGAAGCCCTCGTGTGCGAGGCGGCCGTTCGTGACGCCGGAGAGCGCGAGGATCGTCTCGCACACGTGCACGTCGCGGGCGAGGCTCGGACGGCCGTCGATGAGCCCGTTGCGGCGGCCGAGCTCCTCCACCTCGACGTCGGGCAGGAGCGGGACCCCCTTGGCGCTCGAGCCGAGCTGCTCGGCGAGCGGGCCGAGACGGCGCCACTTCTCCCAGACATCGGGGTAGTCGCGCTCGACGGTGACGAGGTTCGGCATCGTCAACCCGGGAACGGGCTCGCACTCGCCCTTCTGCCAGTCGCGTACCTCGCCGAACGGCTGCGCGAGCTCGGCCGGCGTGTCGTGCAGGAGCGGCGCCGCAACGAGATCCTTGCGCACGCCGAGGTGCTTGTCGGCCAGCTCGGAGAACCGCTTCGCGACCAGGCCGAAGACGTCGAAGTCGGTCTTCGTCTCCCAGGGGGGCGGTACCGCCTCGTTGAACGAGTGCACGAACGGGTGCAGGTCGGTGGACGAGAGATCGTGCTTCTCGTACCAGGTGGCCGCGGGCAGGACGACGTCGGAGTAGAGCGCCGAGCCGTTCATGCGGAAGTCGATCGTCGTGAACAGGTCGAACTTGCCGATCGGCGCCTCGTCCCGCCAGACGACATCCCGGGGGCGACGCTCGGGCGGCGCCTCGTCGTTGCGGATCGCGTCGTTCTCGACGCCCAGCACGTGCCGCAGGAAGTACTCGTGACCCTTGCTCGACGAGCCGAGCAGGTTCGCCCGCCACAGCGTCAGGACGCGCGGCCAGTTGCCGGGGCCGTCCGGATCCTCGGCGGCGAAGCGGATGCCGCCCGACTGCAGCTCGCGGACGACGTAGTCCTTGATGTCGACTCCCGCTGCGTCGGCCGCGTGTGTGATCTCGAGCGGGTTGCGGTCGAACGTCGGGTAGGACGGCATCCAGCCGAGCCGTGCGGCGAGCGCGTAGCAGTCGGCGAGATGCTTGCCCTCGAGCGAGCCGTTCCCGAGCGGCGTGGAGAAGTGGTCTGCGCCCGTGCGCTGGAAGCGGAACTGGTCGCTCATCAGGAACCAGAACGGCGTCGTCGCCTGCTGGCGCGGCGGACGAGCCCAGTCGAGCGCGAAGGCGACCGTCGACCAGCCGCTGATCGGCCGCACCTTCTCCTGGCCGACATAGTGCGCCCAACCGCCGCCGTTGACCCCCTGGCAGCCGGTCAGGATGAGCATCGACAGGATGGCGCGGTAGATCTGGTCGCTGTGGAACCAGTGGTTCGTGCCGGCGCCGAGCATGATCATCGAGCGGCCGTTCGTGCGCTCGGCGTTGCGCGCGAACTCGCGCGCGATGCGGACGACGAGCCCGGCGTCGACGCCGGTGATCGCCTCCTGCCAGGCGGGCGTGTAGGGGGCGGGGTCGCCGTAGCCGGCGGGCCATTCGCCCGGAAGGCCTTCGCGGTGCAGCCCCAGCTGGGCGGCGAAGAGGTCGAACACGGTCGTCACGAGCTCGTTCCCGATCCGCTTCGCGGGGACGCCGCGGCGGAGCACGTCGCCGCCCTCGCCGGCGACGTCGAAGCGGGGCAGGTCGAGCTCGACGAGCTCGTCGTGGCGGCCGAGCAGCGTCAACGCGGGGTCGACCTCCTCCAGCTCCAGGTTCCACTTGCCCATCCCCTCGTCGCCCCAACGGAACCCGATCGACCCGTTGGGCACGGTGGCCGCGCCCGACGACTCGTCGAGCACGACGGTCTTCCAGTCGGCATGCTCGGAGGTCTCCCCGAGGTCGGAGGCACGGAGGAACCGGTCGGCGACGTAGGCACCGTCGCGCCCGCGCAGGCGCACGAGGCACGGCAGATCGGTCGTCTTCTTCGCGTAGTCGCGGAAGTACGGCACCTCACGGTCGAGGTGGAACTCCTTGAAGATGACGTGGGTCATCGCGAGCGCGAGCGCCCCGTCGGAGCCGGCGGCGGCGGGCAGCCAGTGGTCGGCGAACTTCGTGTGGCCCGCGAAGTCGGGCGAGACGACGACGACCTTCTGCCCGCGGTAGCGCGCCTCCGTCATGAAGTGGGCGTCTGGCGTCCTCGTCTGCGGGATGTTCGAGCCCCACAGGATCACGTAGCCGGCGTTCCACCAGTCGGCCGACTCCGGCACGTCGGTCTGGTCTCCCCACACCTGCGGCGATGCCGGAGGCAAGTCGGCATACCAGTCGTAGAAGCTGAGGCAGATGCCGCCGATCAGCGACAGGAACCGCGTCCCCGCCGCGTACGACACCATCGACATCGCAGGGATCGGCGAGAAGCCCGCGACGCGATCCGGGCCGTACCGCGCCACCGTGTACACGTGCGCTGCGGCCATGATGTCGGTCACCTCGGACCAGCTCGAGCGGACGAATCCGCCCTTGCCGCGCAGGCTCTTGTACGCGCGCGACTTCTCCGGATCCTCGACGATCGAGGCCCACGCCTCGACCGGGTCGCCCGTGGCGGCCAGCGCCTCGCGCCACATCTCGACGAGGACGCCGCGCACGTAGGGGTACCTGACCCGGATGGGCGAGTAGAGGTACCAGCTGAACGACGCCCCGCGCGGGCAGCCGCGCGGCTCGTACTCCGGGACGTCGGCGCCGTTCGACGGGTAGTCGGTCTGCTGGGTCTCCCACGCGACGATCCCGTCCTTGACGTGGATCTTCCACGAGCACGAGCCGGTGCAGTTGACGCCGTGGGTCGAGCGCACGACGCGGTCGTGCTGCCAGCGGCGGCGGTAGAAGCTCTCCCACTCGCGGCCGCCCGACAGGAGCGCGCTCCACCGCTCGGCGGAGCGCTCGCCCCGGTCGAAGAACCGCGAGCTGTCGAGAACCGAGCTCATCCGGTCACCGGCGTCGGCGCACCATGGCGGCCGCGCCGCATCGCGACGACAACCGCGAGGCAGAACAGGCAGAACGCGAACAGCCCGACGAAGCCGAGCGCATAGGTGTCGAAATGGTCCTTGACGATGCCCATCACGATCGGCGGGAAGAAGCCGCCGAGACCGCCTGCCGCACCGACGATGCCCGTTGCGGCGCCCGTGGCATCGGGGAACTCGTGCGGTACGAGCTTGAACACGGCGCCGTTGCCCGAGCCGAGGAACGCGGCGAGCGTCAGGAAGGAAAGCGTGACGGGCACGATCCTCGGGTTGCCGGCGAGCAACGTGAGCGCCGCCGCATTGATCCCGGTGCCGATGAACGCGACGACGAGGACGGTGGTGGCGCCGATCCTGTCCGAGAGCCAGCCGCCCAGCGGCCGTGCGAGCGTGGCGATCACGGCGAACCCTGCAGCCCGCAGTCCGGCATCGGTGAGCGAGTAGCCGAACCAGTCCTTCAGTAGCTTCGGCAGGAAGATAGCCATCGCCACGAAGCCGCCGAACGTGACGAAGTAGAGCAGCGCCAGCCGGTAGAGCCTCCAGCCCGCGCGGATCACGTCGCCGTAGCGGGTCGGCGCACCCGGACGAGGTGGATTCTCCGCGAGCACGGAGAACACAACCGCGGTGACGAGGGCCACGAGGGCCGCGACGACGCCGAGCGTCGGACGACCCCAGTGCTTGTTGATCGCCGGGGCCCCGAAGGCCGCCACAGCCGTGCCGATGTTGCCCATCCCGTACACGCCGAGAGCGAATCCCTGGCGCTCCTTCGGGAACCAGCCTGCGACGAAAGGCACGCCGACGGCGAACGACGCCCCCGCGACACCGAGGAAGAAGCCGACGACGAGAAGACCCCAGTAGCTGTCCACGAAGCCGAAGAGGGCCGCGGGAGCCGCAGAGAAGAGGAGGATGGCGGTGAATACCCTCCTCCCGCCGTACCGGTCGGTGAGCGCTCCGAAGGGGATCCGCAACAGCGACCCGAGGACGACCGGGACGGCGTTGAGGAAGAGCGTCCGCGTGTTCGAGAGATCGAGGTTGTCCTGAAACGTCTTGGCGAGCGGCGCGATCAGGCTCCAGGCGCTGAACGACACCGCGAACGCGACGGTTGCGAGCAGCAGCGCACGATTGGAGCCGCCGCGCGCATTCGGGGGGTGCTCCGGAGCAGCCATGATCCCCGACGCTACGTGTGCCCGCAGCCGCTGACAGCGTGGGCGAGCCGCCGAGCCGGTCAGTACTTCTTACGGATTATGTACGGCATCGACGGGAAAAACCCGCGAGGCACCGCACCCGACTTCCCCAACCCCCCACGGCGCGGTGAACGGTAGTGCCGGCCGGGGCTGGTGGAAGAGCCCGACACGACACTCCCGCCCGGCTCCCCGCTGCGCGGGCCGGGCCCGGGGTGTCTCGGGCCGGGCCGAGCGCCTGCTGCGGGCCGGCGAGCGCCTCGAACTCGATCGTGTCCGCCGCGACCGGGCCGTCGCTGACCCTGCGCGACTCGGCGACGCCGCGATCCCGGTCGGCGGCCATCGCGAAGTCCGCCGCGTAGGCGAGCGCCTCAGCGAGCGGGCGCGGCACGTCGATGACCTCGGTCACGACAACGTCAGAAGATCTCCGGACACCACGGCTTCGCGTCGACGCGGAACAGCGCGTCGGCACGGGCGATCCCGCCGCGGTCGACTTCCTCGACACGGCCCGCCCGCGCGAGCTCGGCGAAGCTGAACCCGCCGAGGTAGGCGGCTGCGAGCGCCTGGACGTCGAGGCGCACGTCGGGACGGCGCCGCGAGCGCGTCGCGACACCGCCGTCGACGGTCCACCTGCCGTCGTTGCCGGCGAACACCGGGTCGCCGAAGAGCTCGAACGTGGCACGCCCGTCGCTCGCGTACCCCCGGGCCGAGAGCGCCGCGCCGACGTCGACGAACCTGACCCAGAGTCCGTCGAACACCTTCCAGGCAAGCCTGTTCGGCCGCTGCACGAGGAGGAAGAGCGGATGGTCGACCGGGAGCAGGTCGCAGCGAATCTCCTCCACCCAGTCGATGCCGAGGAGGAAGCGCCAGAGCTCGCGCATCGCGGCGGGTGAGTCGGCGACCGCTTCGACGACCCGCACCTGTCTCTTGCTCGACACATCGTCGAACTCGAGCTTGATGCGGTAGAGCGCATAGCCGGCCGGCCGGCCATCGAGCTCGAGCAGGGCGCGGTTCAACTCGCCGGCACCGCGGCGGCTGTCCACGTCGTCTCGCAGCGTCTTCGACTCCCACCACTCCGGCGAGCGGCCGAGGAATCCGGGCGTGCGGCGACGCACGCGCTCGTAGATGCGGGGAAACGTCTCGAGCGCCTCGTGGTGGCCGACGAGCCGGCTCGAGGCGTTCGCGGCGGGCAGACCCTGCTGGAGCGCTGCGTGGACGCGGCTCGCGCGGATCATCACGTCCTGCGCCGCCATCCCGTAGCCGAAGCGACCGTAGATCGTCTCCTCCGACGCCCACAGGGCGGCGACGGGCTCGCCTCGCTCGCGCATGTCGGCGAGCTGCGCCCGCATCATGCGGTCGAGGATGCCGCGACGCCGATGCGTCGGCAGCACCCCGACCACCGAGACGCCCGCGCAGCGCACGTGCCCGCCGGGGACCGTCAGCTCGAGCGGGAAGACGCCCGCGCCCCCGACGATCTCCGAGCCGTCGAACGCCGCGTGCATCCGCTCGAGCGGCATCAGCCGCGAGAAGCGCCTGACGTCCTCGTCCCTGTTGCCCCCGAAGTAGTGGCCGATGGCGCCGAACGCGTGCGCGTACTCGGCGAGGTCCTTCGCCCTGCGGACGCGCAGCGCCATCAGGCGATCTTCTCCAGCGGCGCGTACTCGAGCATCAGCCGCCGCTCGCTGCCGTCGTCGCGAAACCGCACGGTGACGACGCCGCCGGGCTCGATCCGGGTGACGACGCCCTCGCCGAGCGAGCCGTGGCGCACGGAGTCGCCGGTCTGCAGCGACGGGATCTCGGAGGCGCCGCGCGAGGGCGGCGAGGACGCCTGCCGCGGCGAGCCGCAGCCCGACCACGACGCCGGCCGCAGCCGCTCGCGCTCGACATCGCCCGGCAACTCGTCGAGGAACCGGGACGCGAGGTTGGAGTCCCGGCGCCCGTAGAGCGAGCGCGCCGTCGCATGCGTCAGCGTCAGCCGCTCCATCGCCCGTGTCATCCCGACGTAGGCGAGGCGGCGCTCCTCCTCGATCTCGTTGTCGTCGATCGAGCGGGAGTGCGGGAAGATCCCTTCCTCCATGCCGATCAGGAACACGCCGCGGAACTCGAGGCCCTTCGCGTTGTGGATCGTCATCAGCGTCACGACCGGCTCCTCGCCGCGCAGGCCGTCCTGGTCGGACACGAGAGAGATCTCCTGCAGAAACCCCGACAGCGTGGGCTCCTCGCGCCCGGCGCGGTACTCGCCGGCGACGCCGACGAGCTCCTCGAGGTTCTCGATGCGGCCGCGCGCCTCGATCGTCCGCTCCGCGCGGTAGGCCTCGAGCATGCCGCTGCGGTCGAGCACCGCCTGCACGAGCTCGTCGATCTCGAGCTCCTGGGCGCTCGCCTGCAGCGACTGCATGAGCGTGTGGAAGCCGCGCACCGCCTTCACGGCGGCGGTGCCGAGGCCGGCCGCGTCGGGATCGGCGAGCGCCTCCCACAACGAGATGCCCATGGCGTCGGCGTAGGTGGCGAGCCGCTGCAGCGAGGTGTCGCCGATGCCGCGCCGGGGCCGGTTGGCGACGCGCATCAGCGCCACCGCGTCGGCCGGGTTGTCGAGCAGCGACAGGTACGCGACGGCGTCCTTGATCTCCGCGCGCTCGTAGAAGCGCGGCCCGCCGATCACCTGGTAGGGGATCTGCTGGCGCACGAGCACGTCCTCCAGCACGCGGGACTGGGCGTTCGTGCGGTAGAAGACGGCGATCTCCGCGGCCGACCAGCCGTTCTCGACCAGGCGCGCGATCTCGGCCGCGACGAAGCGCGCCTCGGCGTGCTCGTCCTCCACCTCGACGACCTGGACGGGCTCGCCCGCGCCGAGCTCCGAGTAGAGCCGCTTCGGCTTGCGGTCGCGGTTGTTCTCGATCACGGCGTTCGCGGCTTCGAGGATCGCGTTCGTGGAGCGGTAGTTCTGCTCGAGCGCGATCGAGCGGGCGCCCGGGAAGTCACGCTCGAAGTCGAGGATGTTGCGGATGTCGGCGCCTCTGAACCCGTAAACCGACTGGTCAGGATCTCCGACCGCGAACACGTTGCGGTGCTCGGCCGCGAGCAGTTGCAGCAGCCGGTACTGCGCGTGATTCGTGTCCTGGTACTCGTCCACGAGCACGTAGCGGAACGCGTGCTGCCAGTGCGCGAGCGCCTCGGGGAAGCGCTCGAACACCTCGACGGTGAGCATCAGCATGTCGTCGAAGTCGACCGCGTTCGAGGAGACGAGTCGCCGCTGGTAGGCCTCGTACACCTCGGCCACGGTGCGGTCGTAGAACGAGGACACGCGGCGCAGGTACTCCTCGGGCCCTATGAGCTGGTTCTTCGCGTTCGAGATCTGGCCGTGGATTCCCCGCGGCGGGAACCGCTTCGGGTCCTTGCCGAGATCCTCGAGGCAGTCCCTCACGACGCGCAGCTGGTCGGCGGAGTCGTAGATCGTGAAGTTCGAGCGGTAGCCGAGCCGCTCCGCCTCGCGGCGGAGGATGCGCCCGCAGGCGGCGTGGAACGTGAGGATCCAGATCCCGCGGGCGCTGCCGCCGAGCATGCGCTCGAGGCGCTCCCGCATCTCCCCCGCGGCCTTGTTCGTGAACGTGATCGCGAGGATCTCGTTCGGCCTGACCCCGTGCGCCCGGATCAGGTGCGCGACGCGGTGCGTGAGCACCCGCGTCTTGCCGGAGCCCGCGCCCGCGACGACGAGCAGCGGCCCGTCGACGTGGATCACCGCCTCACGCTGCGCGGGGTTGAGGTGCGAGAGCAGATCCTCGTGCGGCGCGACGGTCATCGCCCGATGCTAGCCGCCCCGTCTGCTTGACTGAGACTCGTTCCGTTCCGCACAATCAAGGTGTCCCAACGCAAGAGGAGGTACATCGTGGACAAGGGACGGTGGGATAGGCTGGCGCCGCTCGGCGGCGTCGTATTCGCGATCGCGTTCATCGTCTTCCTGCTCATCGCCGGCGCGCCGCCGAAGGCCGGCGACCCGGCAAGCGACGTCGTCTCCTTCTTCACCGACAACCGGGGCTCCGTGCTCACCGGCTCGTTCATCGTCTTCGCCGGCGTGCTCGCCATGCTCTGGTTCGTGGGCAGCCTCGTCACGGCCATGCGCGAGGCGGGCGAGGAACGGCTCGCCGTCACGGCGCTCGCGAGCTTCCTGCTCGCGTTCGCGCTCGGGGGAGCAGCGGTGCTGATGCGCGCGGCGCTCGCCTTTGACGTGGCGAGAACCGTGGATGCGAACACGGCCAAGGGGCTGTACGAGACGACGTTGATCCTCGACCTGATGACCGGCGTCGTCTTCGCCGGCTTCGCCTTCGCCGTCGCGGCGGCGGCGATGCGGACGAGCTTCGTCCCGCGCGCATGGGGGTTCGTGTGCGCGGTGCTCGGGCTGCTCTTCGTCGTCTCCGGCACCGCCTGGTCGGAGAGCGGCTTCTGGTCGCCGACGGGTGGCCTCGTGCTGATCGCGAACCTCGCGTTCCTCGCCTTCGTGCTCGGCACGAGCGTGTTCCACTTCCGGGCGGTCACCCACGGCGAGACGCAGCCGATGCACCGAACGGCGGCGGCGCACTAGCAACGGAGGCGGACGGCTCGGCCCGGCGGCCGTGCCGGGCCGAGCCCGCTCGCGGGCGGCGGGCTCAGGCTCGGCCGAGCGGGAAGGAGCGGCCCGCCAGCGCCGGTACCACCTGGGCGGTCACCCACACCGGCGTCGTCGCGTAGCGCGCCGAGTAGCGGTAGCTGCCGTCCGGCCGGCGCAGCCGCGAGAGGTACCGGAAGGCGGCCGCCCCCGGCCGCTGCCCCGCGGCGATCAGCCCCTGGATCGCCCATGCGGTCGACTGCGCGTCCGAGTCGCGCCCCTTCGCGAGCGCGAAGCCGCCGTCGCGGTTCTGGAAGCTGCGCAGGAACGCCGCCGCGCGGCGGATCGGCGCGCCCGTCACGCCCGCCGCGCGCAGCGCCTGGATCGCCGCCGCCGTATCGTTCGAATCGGGCCGCCCGCCGCGCGACCACGACCAGCCACCGCTGCGAGACTGCGCACCCAGCAGCGCTTCGACGAACGACTGCGGCGCGGGCTCGCCGGCGGCCCGGAGCGCGATCAGCGTCCACACGGTGGCGTTGACGAGGGCGCCCGGCCGGTGCCGGCGCAGGCGGGCGAGAAGATCGGCGGGCCGGTCTCCCAGCGCGGCGAGCGCCGTCACGCGCAGCGCCAGGTCCGTGTCCGAGCGCACGTCGCCGCCGCGCCCGCGCAGGAACTCGAGCGCCCCCGCCCGGGCGGCCGGCGGTCCGTCGGCGGCAACGAGAGCGAGAGCCGCCCAGGCCGTCAGCGACGCGTCGGGAGCCTGGCCGTCTTCGGCGAAGCCTCCGCCCGCCGACTGCCGGGCGGCGAGGTACGCCGCGGAGCCCGCAGCCGGGCCCGAGGCCGCGACGGACGTGCCGGAGAGCGCGAGCGCGGCGGCCGCGAGAGCAGCGACGAGAGCCCTCACGCCCAGACCACCTCCGTGCGGGCACGGCGCGCGTAACGGTCGAGCACGCGCCGCAACTCCGGCCCCGCCACGAGCGCGAGCACGAGGTTGCCGGCGGCGTGCGCGACGTTGAACGCCACCCCGGCGGCGAGCACGGTGGCGAGGGCGGCCCACGTGTGCGGGTAGAAGCCGAACCACAGCCACATGTCCATGACGAGGCCGAAGGCGAAGCCGAGCACCGTGCAGAAGGCCGCGAACGGAAGCCGCCGGCGCAGCAGCGGAGCGGCGAGCCCGGCGAGCACGCCGCAGCCGCCCCAGGCGAGCATCTGCCACGGCGTGTGCGGCCCCTGCCCGAGGAACATGTTCGACGCGATCGCCGCGAGGGCTCCGACGGCGAAGCCGCGGCGCGGGCCGAGCGCAACCCCGGCCGCCGCGACGATCACCGTCACCGGCTGCACGTTCGGGATCGGCGCGAAGAGGACGCGACCCGCGGCCGCGAGCCCGCCGAGCGTCGCCACCAGGGTGAGATCGCGCGCCGAGTCGGTCCCCCCCTCGAGCCACGCGAAGCCGCCGGCGACGAGCGCGAATGCGGCAAGCAGCGTCGCCAACCCGCCGCGCGCGGGGTCGAGCGCGGCCCACAGCACCGCGGCGACGGCGAGGCCGGAGAAGAGCAGCGTCCACCTAGACGGCAACAGGCACCTCGCGGGGAGCGCCGAGCCGCACGCGGCGGTGGGCGGGGAGGGAGCGGTCGTGCGTCGCGACGAGCAGCCCGCAGCCCGCCGCGGCACGCTCGCGCAGCCAGGCGGAGAGCTCCTCCTTACGGTCCGGGTCGATACCGCGCGTCGGCTCGTCGAGCACGAGCAGGTCGGGATCGGACACCGACACGGCGGCGAGGCCGAGCCGCTCCCGCTCGCCGCTCGACAGGTCACGCGGGTGCCGGCAGGCGGCGAAGGCGAGCCCGAAGCGCTCGAGCGCCGCCGCGGCGCGGCGCTCGTCTCCCGCGACGCCGAGCGCGACCTCCTCGATCCCGGTCTCGCGCACCATGTAGCGCCCCGGATCCTGCGACAGGTAGACGGCCCGGCCCGTGCGCCGCACGGTGCCGGACGAAGGCTCGAGCAGGCCCGCGGCGATGCGGGCGAGCGTCGACTTGCCCGCGCCGTTTCGCCCCTCGAGCGCGACGATCTCGCCGCGGCGCACGCCGAGCGAGACGCCGTCGAGCACGGGCGGCCCGGCGCCGTAGGCGAACGTGACGCCAGCGAGCGCGACGAGCTCCGGCCCCGGCGCGGCGGCGGGGAGCGCCGCCGGCTCCGCAACGCCCGCGTAGCGGGCCCGGTTGCGCGCAAGCCACGCGCGCGCCTCACCCACCGGCGCGTCGAGCAGCAGCCTCCCCTCCTCGAGGTAGAGCACGCGGTCGGCCGCGTCGAGCGCCCTTCCGACGCGCTGCTCCGACAGCACCACCGCGCACCCTGCCGCCGCGATCGCCGCGAGGAACGCCTCCGCCCCGCCGGCGTCGAGCTGGGACGTGGGCTCGTCGAGCAGCAGCAGTCGCGGTTCGAGCGCGAGCGCGGAGGCGAGGCAGACGCGCTGGAGCTCGCCGCCGGAGATCTCGGCCGTGCGGCGCGCCCGCAGGCCGGCGACGCCGACGGCCGCAAGCGCCGCACCCGCCCTGGGCCAGATCGTCTCCGGCGGCGCGCCCAGGTTCTCGAGCCCGAACGCCACCTCGTTCTCGACGATGGACATCACGACCTGGTCCTCCGGATCCTGGAACACCGTGGCGACCGTGCCGGCCAGCTCTGCCGGCCGTGCCGCCCGCGTGTCCGCGCCGTCGACGACGACGCGGCCCGAGAAGCGGCCGCCGTGGAAATGAGGGACGAGACCGGCGAGAGCGCGCAGCAACGTCGACTTGCCCGAGCCCGACGGCCCGAGCAGGGCGACGATCTCACCGTCGCGCAGCTCCAGCGAGACGTCGCGCAGGGCCGGCGGCCCGTCGGGGTAGGCGAACGAGAGCGAGTCGACGCGGGCGAGCGTCACAGCACGACCGCCACGACGACAGGCAACGCGGCCGCGAAGACGACCGCGGCGCGGTCGAGCCGGCTCCAGGGAGGCCGGGGGGCGCGCGTCGTGCCCGGCCGGCCGAACCCCCGCGCCTCCATCGCCTCGGCGAGGTTCGAGGCACGCTCGAGCGAGCCCGCGACGAGTGGGGACAGCAGCGTGGCGTAGCCCCGCACGCCGTCGATCTCGACGCCGCGGCCGCGCACCGATTCGGCGAGTCCGGCTGCGTCGCGCTCGAGCGACGGCACGAGCCGTGTCGCGAGCGCGACCGCGAGCGCCGAGCGCCGCGCGAACCCGGCGGCCGCGACCAGGCGATCGTGGTCGAGCAGCAGCGCATAGACGGAGAAGGCGAGCGCGACCGCGACGAGGCGCAGCCCGTTGACGGCGGCGATCTCGATCTCGTCCGTCGAGAGGTCGAGCGGCCCGATCAGCGGCAGGGTCGGCCCCTCCCACAGGAGGGTGCCTCCACCCGACGACCACGTGAACGGCGAGATCACGATCACGCCGAGCCCGCTGATCAGCGCGCCGGCGAGGTACGGCCAGCGGCGCCGCGCCGGCGCGCGCATGGAGATCGCGAGCAGCGCCAGCACGACGGCGGCGAGTGCCCACAGGCGATCGGTGAGGAACGCCGCGACGGCGGCGGAGGCGAGCAGCGCGGCGGCGGGCCCCGCGCTCACGGGACCGCGAACCTGCGCCGGAACGCGCCGCCGAGGAGAGCGTCGACGTCGCCCGCGAAGGTGAAGCGCACGGGGGCGGACGGGCCGCTGCCGGGTGTCCGCAGCGCCGCCCTGAAACGCGGCGCGCCGCCGACGAGCTCGAACAGGTTCGCGCCCTTCGGCACCGCCGCGGCGGCGGGAGCGACGTCGACGGCCCCGATCGCCTTCGCGACGCGGCGGGCCGCGCTTCCGAGGCCCGGGGCATACCGCACCGCCGCCGCGCGGACGCGGCCGTCGTAGCCGTGGCGGAAGGGCTCCGGGAAGGCGCCGACGACGACCTCGAGCGTCTCCGCGTCTCGCTCCCAGCCGCGGTAGTCCCACCAGGCGACGTCGCCGTCTCGCAGCCGGTAGGAAACCGCCGAGCGATCGCCGACGAGCCCGTTCACGAGCCAGAACCAGTCGCGCCTGTGCAGCAGGCTGCCGGAGATGCCGTCGATCTCCTGGACGAACGCCCCCCCGTAGCGCGTCTTCACGGGCAGCTTCGAGCGCAGCGCACGCAGCAGCGTCTGTCCCGCGGGCACGCGGGCGTCGAGCATGACGACGCTGCCGCGGTCGCGCGTCACCCAGAGGCGGGCGCTGCCGTCCGCCCGGGACGGCCCCTCCCCGCCGCAGCCCGCGACCGCGAGCGCGACGAGGAGGAGCGCGATGCCCAGGCGTGGGCTCACCTCACCGCGTTGGAGCGCACCGCACCCACGGCGAAGGCGCGCACGAGCCCGGTGTGGCGGCCGACGCACGCCTTGCCGCCGGCCGGCACCTTCACGCGGCGGCCGTCGACGTGCAGGCTCGCCGAGCGCAGCGCCACCTTCTTGCCGGCGTCGTCGAGCGCGGAGAGCGCGTAGCACCCGGCTCCGGCCGCCTTCAGCTCGAGGGTCGCGGGCCCGCCGAGGTCGCCGAAGGTGGCGAAGTACCAGAGCACGGCGTCCCCGTCCTTCAGCTCGACCTTGTCGGCGCCGACCGGCGGCGAGGCGCCGTTGACCTTGAACACCCACCCCGACGCGCCTGCGGCCGGATACTTGCCGATCTGGCTGACGTAGGGGCCGAAGGAGGAGTCGACCACCTGGTAGTGGAACTCGCCGAGCGTGCTGGCGATGTCGAGCGCCTGCATGGCGTTGGACGCCTCCACCGTGACGGGCAGCGACCCGAAGATCGAGCGGGTCTTGCCCTCGACGCGCACCGTGATGGTGGCGGCGAGAGCCGAGGCGGCGAGCGCCAGAGCAAGCGCTGTGAGCGCCGTGAGGACGAGGAGTCGTCGTACCACGAATCATCCTTCCACGAGGGGTTCGGTATGCGGAGGAGTGGGCAGGTCTTCTGACTCGGGGCTCCCTCCCCCACCGCCTTCCCGGCACTCGGCCAGTGGCCTCCGGCGGGGGAGCATCTCCCCTTACAGCGGCGGGACCGTCCCGGACTCGCACCGGGTTCCCTCACCGCACTCCCTTCTCGCGGCGCAGCCTATCATCGGACGGTGCCGGCGTCAGCTCTCCGCGCGTGGATCCCCGTCGTCCTGTGGGCGGCGGTGATCTTCTCGCTCTCGGCCGTGCCGAGCCTCGGCACCGGGCTCGGCACCTGGGAC
Source organism: Gaiella occulta (assembly GCF_003351045.1). Lineage (GTDB taxonomy): Bacteria > Actinomycetota > Thermoleophilia > Gaiellales > Gaiellaceae > Gaiella > Gaiella occulta. Next base: position 92,578 of record NZ_QQZY01000009.1, on the reverse strand, counting down.
CTCGTGCTGCGCAAGCTCGCGCATCTCGCCGAGTACGCCGTCCTGGGCGTGCTGCTCGCGCGCGCGCTTCGCAGTCCCGCGCTCGCCGTCTCGCTCGGGGCGCTGTACGCGGTCTCGGACGAGCTGCACCAGCACTTCGTGCGCGGACGGCACGCAGCCTGGTACGACGTCGTCGTGGACACGGTCGGCGTCACGGCCGGCGTGCTCGCGTGGCGGCGCCGCGCGGCCGCAGCCGCCGGCGCCGGGAGGCGCGCGTGAGGGCGCTGCTCGTCGACCTCGACGGCGCCCTCGGCGACACGCGCCCGCTGTGGAGCGACTGGCTCGAGGACGCCGCGCGTGTCCTCGGCCTTCCGCACGAGCTGCCGCAGGACCGCGGCGCGGCGGCTCGGGTGCTCGACGCCTCCGGCGCCGGCAACTGGCGCGCGCTGCTCGAGCGCTTCGCCGAGGATCGCGCCCCGGTGTACCTGCGGCCGAGCGCCGAGGCGAGCGCGGCGCTGCGCCGCCTGCACGCCGCCTCCGTCCCTATCGGAGTCTTCACCGACGCGCCGGCCGAGCTCGCGCGCGTGGCGCTCGCGCAGCTCGGCGCCGCGCGCCGGGTCGAGGCGCTCGAGGTCGGGCCGGGTGCGGTCGAGCGGCTGCGGGCGGCGCTCGGAGCCGATGCGCAGGTGATCGCGACGCGCGGCGAGCTCACGCGGGCGGCGTGGTAGGATCGCTACCGTGGAAGCCGGAGACCTCGCGGACCGCCGCGGAGACGGGGATCACGAGGCGAGGCGGAAGAGCGTGCCGGAGTCGGCCGACACGGCGTACAGCTCTCCTGCGGCGTCCTCGCCGAACGACGAGAGGCCCTCGAGCGAGATCGGCTCCCGCCGGACCTGCCGCGCGCCGGCGCCGGCGATCGTGAGCGACCAGATCGTGCCGCTGCAGTAGTCGCCGTAGAAGTAGCGCCCCCGCGCGGACGGCACCGCCGTCCCCCGGTAGACGTATCCCCCCGTGATCGAGCAGCCGCGCGCGTGGCTGTACTGGGCCACCGGCTGCACGAGCCTGCCGGGCCCGAGCGGCTTGGGCTCGAAGCTCGATCGCCCCTCGTAGACGTCCCACCCGAAGTTGAGCAGCCCGTTCCACGGCCACGCGACGTGGTCGACCTCCTCGATCGCGTCCTGGCCGACGTCGCCGATATAGAGGTCGCCGTTGGCACGGTCGAACGAGAAGCGCCAGGGGTTGCGCAGGCCGAGTGCCACGATCAGCGGCCGGGCGCCGGGGCGCGCGGGATCGAGCCGGACGATCTTGCCGAGCAGGGTGCGCATGCTCTGCGCGCGGTTCTCCGGGTCGCCGGCGGAGCCGCCGTCGCCGAAGCCGACGTAGAGCTTGCCGTCGCGACCGTAGGCGACCATGCCGCCGTTGTGGTTCGGGTACGGCTGCCGCACGAGCAGGAGCCGGCGCGCGCTGTCGGGAACGGCGCGAACGCCGTCGGAGCGGTAGCGGACGATGCGGGAGTTGCCGTCCCTGTCGGTGTAGTCGACCACGAGCAGCCTGCTCGTCGCGTAGTCGGGCGCGAAGGCGAGCCCGAGAAGCCCCTGCTCCCCGCCCGCGCGCACCTGCGCGGAGATGTCGAGGAACGGCGTGCGGCGGAGCCGGCCGCGCTCGACCACGCGCACGGTGCCTCCCCGCTCGACGACGTACAGGCGTCCGGGCTCGCTGCGCGGCGCCGTCACGTACACGGGCGCGTCGAGGCCGGAGAGCACCTTCTGCAAGCGCAGCGCCGACGGCTGTCCGTCCGCGGATCCGGCCCCGGCGAGGAGCACGAGGACGGCGGCGAGGAGTCCGGTCACGCGCACCCGGCCACGCTAGCGAACGACCGCCCTCACCTGCGTCCGCCGGTCGGGGTAGCCTCCCCGCGCGTGAACATCTTCGTCATCGGAGCGGGCCAGGTCGGCTCGACGGTCGTCGAGGCGCTGCACGTGGAGCACGCGCTCACCGTGCTCGACCTCGACCCCGCGCGGCTCTCCCCGCTCGCATACCGGTTCGACGTCGCCACGATCGAGGCGAACGGCGCCAGCCGCCGGGCGCTCGCCGACGCGGGCGTGCGGGACGCAGACCTCGTGATCGCGTGCACGTCGCGCGACGAGGCGAACCTCGTCGCCGCGACGTTCGCGCGGATCGAGGCGCCGCGGGCGACGACGGTGATCAGGACGTCGAACGTCGAGTACATCGAGCTGTGGCGGGAGGGGCGTCTCGACGTCGACTTCGTCGTCTCGTCGGAGCTCGAGACGGCGCACGCGATCGCGCGCGTGGTCGGCGTTCCCGCGGCCGTGCAGACCGACGTGTTCGCCAACGGCCAGGTGCAGATGGTCGAGTACGACGTCAGCGAGCGCTCGAACCCCGCCGTCGTCGGCCGGCCGCTGCGCGAGTGCGGGATTCCCGCGCAGTCGCGGCTCGTCAGCATCATCCGCGGCGGCACGATGACGATCCCGCGCGGTGACGCCGTCATCCTTCCGGGCGACCGTCTCGTCATCGTCGGGTCGCCGGAATCGGCCCAGGAGTGGGGCGAGCTGCTCTCCCCCGGCGAGGGCAAGGTGGAGGACGTGGTCGTGTTCGGCGGCGGCCGCGTCGGCGCGGCGATCGCCCGTCAGCTGCTCGAGATGCAGATCGGCGTCCGCCTCATCGAGCCCGACCGCGAGCGGGCGCGCAGCATCGCCGAGGAGCTCCCCGGGGCCCGCGTCTACCAGGCGACCGGGCTCGACCCCGATTTCATCGAGCGCGAGCGGATCGGGCAGGCGCAGGCAGCGGTCTTCGCGATGCGCGAGGACGCCAAGAACCACTACGCGGCCACGCTCGCCCGCGTGCACGGCGTCGAGTTCACGATCGCGATCGTGCACGACACGATCTCGCAGGAGGTCTACGAGCACTCCGGCATCGACGTCACGGTCAACCCGCGGCAGGTGACGGCGGAGGAGCTCGTCCGCTTCGCCCACGACCCCCGCACCCAGCAGGTCGCGATGATCGAGGGCAACCGCTTCGAGGTGCTCGACATCACGACGAGCCCGTCGAGCGAGTACGTCGGCCTGCGCTTCCGCGACATGCCGATCCGCGGGGCGCTGATCGGCGCGATCGTCCGCGACGGGAAGGCGATCTTCCCGCGCAGCGACGACGTCCTCTCGGCAGGCGACCGGGTGATCGTGTTCACCGAGTCCTCCCGGGTCGCCGACGTCGAGCGCGTGCTGTGACCGGCAGCGCGGCGCCGACGCGAATCCCCCGACCGCCGCGCGTGACGGTCGAGGTACGAGGCGCTCTCGGCCTCGTCGGCACGCTGACGAAGTACCTCTCCCTGGCGACGCTGTTCCCCGCGGGCGTCGCGATCGGGTATGGCGAGCCGCCCTGGCCGTTCCTCGCCGCCGGGGCGATCGCTGCGCTCGCCGGGCTCGCGCTCGAGCGCCTCGGGCGCGACTCCCACACGATCGGCTTCCGCGAGGGGTTCTTCGTCGTCGCCGTGACCTGGCTCTTCGCCGCCGCGGTAGGAGCGCTTCCCTACCTGCTGTCGGGCGAGGCGCAGCTCGACCGACCGGTCGACGCCTACTTCGAGGCGATGTCGGGGTTCACGACGACCGGCGCCTCCGTGCTCACCGACATCGCGGCCGTCAACCGCTCGCTGCTGATGTGGCGGCAGTTCACGCAGTGGCTCGGCGGGATGGGGATCATCGTCCTCGCGCTCGCGGTGCTGCCGCGGCTGCGCGTCGGCGGCCGGCAGCTGCTCGAGTCCGAGATGCCGGGGCCGGAGATCGAGCAGCTCTCGGTGCGGATCCGCTCGACCGCCCAGCGCCTGTGGCTGCTCTATGTGGCGCTGACCGCGGCCGAGGCGCTCATCCTCGCGATCTTCGGCTGGACCGGGATCGACCGCCGCATGGGCCTGTTCAACGCCGTCGCGCACGCGTTCACGACGCTGCCGACCGGAGGCTTCTCGCCGGAGCCGCGCTCCCTCGAGGGGTTCTCGGCCGCCAGCCAGTGGGTGGTCGTCGTCTTCATGGTGCTGGCCGGGCTGAACTTCGCCCTGCTCTACCGGGCGTTCGTGCGCCGCCGGCTCGGCGCGCTCGTGCGCGACGAGGAGGCGCGCCTGTTCGCCGCCGTCGTCGTCGTCGTGTCGGCGCTGCTCGCCGTCGAGCTCTGGCACGCGGGCGTCGTGCGCGGAGAGGCGGCCGTTCGCGCCGCCGTCTTCCAGGTCACCTCGATGACGACGACGACCGGCTATGCGAGCGTCGACTACGTCGGCTGGCCCGCGCTGGCGCTGATGATCCTCGTCGCGGTGATGTTCGTGGGCGGCTCGGCAGGATCGACGGGCGGCTCGATCAAGGTCGTCCGCCACCTGCTGCTCGGCAAGGCGATCCGGCGCGAGATCCGCCTCACCGTCCATCCCGAGGCCGTCATGCCGATCCGGCACAACGGCGCCGTCGTCGACGAGCGCACGCTCCGCGCCGTGACCACGTTCGTGCTCCTCTACATCGCGCTCTTCGCCGCCGGCGCGGCGGCGATCGCGCTCGACGCCGCCTTCCAGGGGCCTCGGATCTCCACGCTCGACGCGATCGGGCTCTCCGCGACCACGCTCGGGAACGTAGGACCGGGGTTCGGGCTCGCCGGCCCGATGGGCTCGTTCGCGCAGTTCAGCGACGTCTCGACGGTCGTGATGACGCTCCTCATGTGGCTCGGCCGCCTCGAGGTGATACCGATCGTCGTCCTGTTCACCCGGGGCTACTGGCGCGTGTAGGCCGGCGTCACCCCGGGGGCGGGGTCTCGACGAGCAGCCGGCGGAAGTCGCCTACCTGACCCGCCTTGCCGACGACGACGAGGGTATCTCCCTCCTCGACCACGTCGTCGGGCTGGGCGCCGCTGATGGGCTCCGGCTCGCGGAGGATCGCGATCACGGTCACGCCGGCGCGTGCCCGGAAGGCGCAGTCGGCGAGCGTACGGCCGATCCACGGGCTCTCCGGGGGCACCGGCACCCACTCGATCGAGAGCTCGCCGAGCGCCATCTCGAGCTCCTCCACGATGCGCGGGCGCTCGTAGGCGCCGCCGAGCAGCGCGCCGAGCTGTCGCGCCTCGTCGTCGCGGAGGTCGAGGACGACCGCCGGGTCGTCGTCGGAGGCGCGACGGTGCACGTACATCTCACGGTCGCCGTCGTTGTGCTGGATCACCGTCACGCGGCTCCCGCCCACCGTGGTGAAGGAGTACTTCACGCCGACACCGGGGAGACGCGTCTGCTTGAGGTCGAAAGGCATCGCTTCCACCAAGTCTAGGCCCGCGCAGGCAGCAGCCTGCGCCCGAGCGCCTTCGACTCCTTCATCAGCACGACGCCGGCGGTTGCGGTCACGAGCACGTAGAGGCCGGCGAACGCAGCGATGTCACCGCGCTGGGACAGCGTCAGAGCGAGGTTCCCGGCGGCGAGCTGGGCGAGGATGATCGTGAACTCACCGTGCGCGACGAGCGCCGCACCCGCGTTGAGGCTCCTGCGAGGAGACAGCCCGCCGAGCTTGCCGGCGAGGAAGCCGACACCGACCTTCCCCACCAGGGTCAGCAGCAGCGCCGCGAGGACGATCCATCCCACCTCGCCGATCTTCGCGACGTCGATCGTGAGCGCGAACGCGAAGAAGAAGAGCGCCCCGAACACGTCCCGCAGGGCGAAGAACCGCCGCTCGATGTCCTCCCGGACGCCCGAGTCGGACAGCACGACTCCCGCCATCAACGCTCCAACCGCCTCCGAGAGGTCGAGCTCCTTGGCCAGCGCGCTCATCCCGATCACGAAGCCGAACACGGCAATCAGGAAGAGCTCGAGCTCGAGCCTGCCGAGCAGGCGCCCGATCGCCGGGCCGAGCAGGCGAGAGACCACCAGCGAGGCTCCCACGAAGGCGAGCGCCGTGGCGCCAACGCCCGCCGTCGAGCCGAGGCTGCCGCCGCCCGTGGCGACGAAGCCGAGCACCGCCGCGATGGCGATGTCCTCGAACAGCAGGATCGCGAGCACGAGGTCGGTCTCGTCGTCGGCGAGTCGACGGAAGTCGATGAGCGCCTTCACGGCGATCGCGCTCGACGAGACGTAGATGCACGCGGCGAGCACGACGGCCGCGAAGCTGACGCCGAACGTGGCGACGCCGACGAGCAGGCCGAGTCCCGCGTTGACGACGAGGTCGAGAGCGCCGCCGAGGCCGACGTGCCGGCCGCTGCGCACGAGCCGCTCGACGCTGAACTCGAGCCCCAGGAAGAAGAGCAGGAAGATGAGCCCGATCTCCGCAGCGAAGGCGGTCACGTCCGAGGGCTGGACGAGACTCAGCACCTTCGGCTCGTGCGGGCCGAGGATGATCCCGGCGAGCAGGTAGGCGGGAATCGCCGACAGCCCGAACCTGCTCGCGACGAGCCCGAGACCCCCGAGCAAGGCGATCGTGATCGACAACTCCGCGAGCGTCACCCGGCCATTGTCGCCGGTCACGCCGCCGCGGGCGCCTCCTCAGCCAGGATCGGCGTCAGTCAGCCGACGAGCGCGCGGCGCAGGGCGTCCTCGAGGCCCGGCTTGAGGATCGCGACCACCTGGTCGCCCGGACGGATCACCGTGTCCCCCACCGCGATCTCGGCGACGCCGTGGCGCATCACCGACACGAGCCGCGATCCGTCCGGCAGCGCGAGCCCCGCCACGCGCTTTCCGGCCGCCGGCGAGTCCGGGCCGACGAGCACCTCGACCACCTCGAGCCCTTCACGGCGCAGCTCGAGCAGGCGCACGAGGCCGTGCTCGGGCACCTCGTGCTCGACCAGGCCGAGGATGCCGGACGTCGCGCACACCGTCGGCCCGATGCCGAGCAGGTCGAAGTGCTGCTGGTTGCGCGGGTCGTTGACGCGCGCGATCACCTTCTGCACCTCGTAGCCCTCGCGCGCGATCTGCGCGATGACGAGGTTGTCCTCGTCGTCGCCGGTGACGGCGAGCACGAGGTCGGGAGGACGCGCGATGCCCGCGCGCTCGAGCACCGTGATCTCGGTCGCGTCGCCGAGCATGGCGACGTGGCCGAACTCCACCTCGAGGCGCTCGAAGCGGTCGCGCCGCTGCTCGACGAGCGTCAGCTCGTGACCCATGCCGAGCAGGGAGCGCGCCACGTTCGCGCCGACCTTGCCGCCGCCGGCGACGATCACGTACATCAGGGCTTCTCCGCGACGGCCGCCACGTCGCACGCGCGCACCGCGTCGGTGAGGAACGAGATCGCCGTCTGCGTCGGGCAGATCGTACGCAGGCCGCGCCTGGCGTAGAACTCGGCGCGGAGCGGGTCGAGCACGCGGACGACGACGCAGGCGACGCCGTAGCGCTTCTGGGCGACCTGGCCGATGACGATGTTCGAGTTGTCGCCGTCCGTCGCGACGACCGCCGCGTCGGCCTCGGCCAGGCCGGCGCGCTCGAGGACGTCGGTGTCCATGCCGTGGCCGACGACGAAGCCGCCGCTCCAGCCGCTGCCGAGCCGGGACAGCGCCTCCTCCTGCTCGTCGACCGCGGTGACGCCCCAGCCGTCGAGCGCGAGCTGCTTCGCGACGGCCGAGCCGACACGGCCGCATCCGATCACGACTGCCTTCATCGGCGGAGCGTAGCTGTCACGCCGGCTCGTCGAAAACGCCATCTGGAAAGGCCACGACGAGCACCTCACAGGGCGCGTGGCGCAGGACGTGGTCGACGGTCGGCGAGAAGAACCGAGACTGCCGCCGCCAGCGCGGCGACGAGCCGAGCACGATCAGGTCGGCGCCGCGGGCGGTCGCCTCCTCGACGATCGCGTGACCGATCGAGCGCGAGCGCACGACCCGCGTCTCCACCTCGACGCCGTTGTCCTCGCCGAGCGCGCGTGCCTCCGCCAGCGACTCGGCGGCGCGGCGCTCGACGTCCTCCGGCAGCGGGCCCTCGAGCGTGAACGCCCGCGGCACGCGCACGACGAACGCCGCCTCGACGGCGGCGTGGCGCTCCTTGGCGAGCGCGATCGCCGTGGCGACCATCTCCTCGCCGATGTCGCCGAGCTTCATCGGCACGAGGATGCGCCTGAAGTCGGCCCCGGGTGGCAGACGGTCGATCGGGTCGACGTCGTCGAGCAGGCCCTGGCGGCTGCCGCGGCGCACGAGCGCGTAGACGACGAGACCGGCGGCGAGCCACGCGGGGCCGGCGTAGCGCGCGCCGCGGTGCGTGACCATGGCGAGGATCCAGACGGCGAACGTCAGCGGCGCGCCGACGAGCGCCGGCAGCGGCACGAGCACGCCGTGGACGCGCACCTCGGGCCGCGCCCGGAACGGCCGCACGAGGTTCGGCTCCCTGCTGCGCAGCCTGATCACGGCGAGCTGTGCGGAGGTGAACGCGAGCAGCACGCCGAACGAGTAGGTGCTGGCGAGGAAGGCGGTGTCGTCGCCGGCGAACACGTCGGTGGCGATCACGACGACGATCGCGATCGCTCCGGTCGCCAGGATCGCCTCGCTCGAGACGAGCGTCCGCCGCTCGAGGCGCCCGAACCGGCGCGGGAGCATGCCGTGCTCGCCCATCGAGTGCGCGAGCCGCGTACAGCCGGAGATCGCGGTCGTCGCGGCGGCGGCGAGGAGCGCCGCTCCCGAGATGCCGACCGTCACGCGCAGGATGTCGACGACGAGCGACGGCAGCTCGCCGCCGAAGGCGGCGACGATGCCGACGATCGGCGCCTGCAGCCAACGCTCGCCGAGCGCGCTGGAGCCGTTCTCGGAGGGGAACGCGCTCGCGCCGACGACCGCGATCAGCACGGTGACGACGACGACGAGCCCGATCGCGGAGAAGAGCGAGCGCGGCAGCGCGCGGCCCGGCTCGCGCGTCTCCTCGGCGAGGTTCGCGACCGTCTCGAGGCCCGTGTAGGCGAGCATGGCGAGCGGGAGGGCGAACGCGATGTCCCTCCAGCTCTGGTCGGTCGCGAAGTTCAGGCCGTCGGTGAGGGTGTCGGCCGAGAACAGGAGCGCCAGGCCGAGGATGACGAGCAGCGCCTGGATGACGATGTCGAGGCCGGCGAGGGCGAGGGCGGCGAGGTGGATCCGCGTGTGCCGGATCAGCCGCACGATCACGATTCCCGCGATCACGAAGCAGGCGCTGACGACGTCCCACGGGGAGCGCGCGAGCGAGGGCGCCGAGAGGGCGGCTCCGAGGTAGTGCGGCAGGAACACGGCGGAGAGCGCGATCACGATGAGGTAGTCGAGGAACAGCGCCCAGCCGGTCACGAAGCCCCAGAGGTCGTTGAACGCCCGCCGCGTGAACGTCGCGGCGCCGCCCGTCTCGGGAATCGCGGCCGTCCCCTCGGCGTAGGACAGCGAGACGACGAGGAAGATCACGCCCGTGACGAGCAGGACGACCGGCGTCAGGCCGAGCGCCTGCGCGGCGACGATGCCGAGCGCGAAGTAGATGGACGAGCCGATCTCGTCGTAGGCGACGGCGAACAGCGAGCGGCCGTCGAGCGTCCGCTCGAAGCCCTTGACCTTACGCGCCACGCCTGCGCTCCAGCTGGATGCGGGCGATGCCGAGGGCGACGAAGAGGCCGCCGAGCAGGAAGCCGACGACCCCTCCCCCGTGCGCCGCGGTGACGGCGAGCAGCGCGACGCCGATCGCCACGAACAGCACCGAGAGCGCGAACACGGCCCAGCGGTACGCAGTCATGCCGCCCTCTCGACCGGCGCGGTCACCATCACGCGGCACGGCGCATGCCGCAGGACGTAGTCGACGGTGCGGCCGAAGACGGCGCGCTGGGCGCTCGTGAGCGCCTTGCGGGGCGAGCCGATGACGATGATCTCGATGCCGCGGCGCTCCGCCTCCGCGACGATCGCCGGGCCGGCGCTGCGCGCGCGGATGAGCCGGTCGAGCACGCGCACGCCGTAGGAGTCGCCGATCGCCACCGCCTCGTCGAGCTCCGCGTTGGCGGCCGCTTCGAGCTCGGGCAGCCGGGCGTCGAGGGGCGCGTCGAGCGGCACCTCGAGCACGTTGAGCGCGATGATCCGGGCGCCGCGCTCCGAGGCGAGGCTGCAAGCGACGTCGAGCGCGTCGTCGGACGGCTGGCCGCCGACGATGGGGACGAGCAAACGCCGGTACTGCAGCGCGAGGGCCGGCCCGAACGCCGGCGGCGCCTTGACCGTGTCGCGCAGCGGCGCCCGCACGTAGAGGCGCCGGTAGACGGCGTAGAACGCGAGGCCGGCGACGATCCAGCCCAGGCCGACCCAGCGTGTGGCCGGGTTCTGCACGACGATGACGAGGAAGGAGGCGCCGCTGGCGAGCCCGCCGACGACCGCGAACAGCGGCCAGTCGACGCCGCGCAGGCGCAGGTTGGGCCTCGCGCGGTAGTGCTCGCCGCCGCCGTCCCCGTCCTTCATGCGCATGCGGACGAGGGAGAGATGCGCGACCGTGAACGAGAGCGTCGCACCGAACGAGTACAGGGTGCCGACGAAGTTCGTGTTGCCGGGCAGGATGATCACGATCGGCGCGATGCCGGCGAAGAGCACGAGCGACAACACCGGCGTCTTGAACGTCGGGTGCAGCCGACGGAAGATCTCGGGCAGCTGCCGGTAGCTCGCCATCGAATACGTGATGCGCGAGGCGCCGATCACCCCCGCGTTTGTCGCGATGAACAGGATCGTCGCGGCGAGCACGCCGACGTAGACCTCGAGCGCCCGCAGCAGCGAGCCGCCGACGCCGAGATTGTCGACGACGCCGAGGATCGGGTCGTTGGCGAAGCCTCCCTGCTGCGGCGGCAGCGCCAGCAGCGTCGTCAGCTGCCCGTCGACGAGCTTCACCGGCAGGGCCGAGAGGGCGATCAGCGGCAGCGTCAGGTAGATCGCGAAGACGGCGCCGGCGACGAGCTTGTACGCCTGCGGGACGCTGCGCGACGGCTCGCGCGCCTCCTCGGCCAGGTTGGAGACGGTCTCCACCCCCGTGTAGGCGAGCATCGCCACCGGGATCGCGATCGCGAGGTTCCCCCACGTCGGCGCGACGCCCCAGTGGATGTTCCCCGTCAGCGTGCCGGGGCTGAACACGAGCGCGAAGCCGAGGACGACGAGCAGCACCTGCGTTGCGAAGTCGAGCACGGCGAGGGTGATCGACAGCTTCGCCGCCTCCTGCACGCCCACGATGTTGAGCGCCACGAGCACGACGATCACGGCGGCGCCCCCGACGACGTCCCACGGGTTCGTCTTCAGCGGCTCCCAGAAGATCGACAGGTAGTGCGGGACGAAGAAGGCGGACGTCGCCACGGTGACGATGTAGACGAGCATCTGGGCCCAGGCGGCGCCGAAGCTGACGAGCTCGTCGAAGCCGTGGCGCGCGAAGCTCGACGAGCCCCCGGCCTCGGGGTAGCGGACGGTGCCCTCCGCGTAGGTGGCGGCGGTGGCGGCGAAGATGATCCCCGCGACGAGGAACACGAGGGGCGTGAGCCCGAGCGCGTAGACCGCCGTGAGGCCGAGCGCGTAGTAGATCGAGGAGCCGACGTTGCCGTACGCGGTGGCGAAGAGCGCGGGCGTTCCCAGCACCCGCTCCAGCTTCACCTCGCGTCTGCGCCGACTGGGCACCGCAGCAGTCTAGAAGCGTGAGAGGCCGGCGGGCGCCGGCCTCTCACGCGAAGCGGTGAGACGGCGCCCTACTTCACCTTCACCTTGATCAGCTGGGCCTCGCCGGCGCCGCTCCTGTTGTCGAGCGACACGACCATCAGGCCCTTGGCCGGCGTCAGCGCCCACTCGGCCGAGTTGACGGCGATGGGCTCGGAGGCGCTGCCGCCCGGAGCGACGGTCTGGAAGCCGCCCTGGCTGATCGCGCTCGACCAGACGTTGAACTTGGCCGAGCCGTCGACCACGTCCACGCCGCCGTTCTGGAGGTCGTAGCTGACCGCGTGGTAGGTGATCCGCGGGTTCGCGCCGGAGAGGCACGGCTCCCCGGAGCGGCACAGCTGCGAGGACAGCAGCGGCAGCAGTGCCGTCGAGCTGTCCGTCGGCGCCTGGGCGAGGAAGCCGATGCTGGCGCCGCCGGAGCGGGTGCTGAACACGAAGCTGCCGAGGCGGCCGTTGAAGCTGCCCGTCTGCACCGCTCCCTGGTCGACGCCGACGACGACGTAGTCGTCCACGCCGTCGTTGTCGACGTCCACGTAGATGTCGAACTCGTTCGTGGACGGGTTCGACCAGCGGTCGTGCGTGTTGACGGCGAAGACGAGAAGCTGCCTCGTGGCGTCCCACGGGAACGACTGCGCCCCGATCGCGCGGACGTCGTTCGAGACCTTGCCCTTGTCCTTCCCGTCCTCGAGGCCCCACGCGTAGAAGTCCGCGTCGCCGCCGATCGCGCCGTGCGCGTTCGTCACGGTGGCGGTCGTCGACGGGTTGACGCCCTTGAGCTTGCCGATCTTCGTCGCGACGTCCGAGAGCGCCCGTGGCACGAGGTAGTAGGGAACGCGGAGCGTGACGCCCGCGTTGTCCGACGCCGTCGCCGGCGTCAGCTCGACGAGCCCCGCGACCTCGCGGAAGGAGAGCCCGGGCCCGTTCGACGCTCCGGCGCCGGCAACCGGCACGTTCAGCGTCACGGTCACCTCGGCATCGCCGTGCGCGGGCACGGTCACGGACGAGGCGCCGAAGCCGACCGTGTGCGGCGAGCCCGACGGGAGCGCCTGCGCGACGTTGAACGTCGCCGGCGACGAACCGTTGTTCCTCAGCTTGATCGTCCTCGTCTCGCTGAAGTCGCTCTTCAGCTCCTCGAACCCGTAGTTGACGGCGACGGCGAACTTGCCGCCGCTGCCGCGGGCGACCACCTGCGTCGCCGTCGACTTCGCGGGCTGGGCGAGGCCCGTGCCGCCGCGGCTCGTGCGATAGCCGAGCACGCCGGACGGAAGCCCGGTGTTGACGATCGCGGCCTTGATGTCCTCGACCTTCCACGCCGGGTGCGCCTGGCGCGTGAGCGCCGCCACGCCCGCGACGTGCGGCGAGGCCATCGAGGTGCCGGAGATCGTCAGCGGCCCGTTGCCGCTGCCGCTCAGCGTCGAGGTGATGCTGACGCCGGGTGCCGTGAGATCCGGCTTCAGGCCGCCGTCGCCCGTGCGCGGGCCGCCCGAGCTGAAGTCGGCGAAGCCGGTGAAGTTCGTGTTCGCGAGCGCCGCGTTCGTGGCGGTCGCGCTGCCGGTGTCGGCGGCGACGAGCTTGTTGCCGTCCGAGCCCGCCGTGGCGGCGAGCCCGCGAACGCCGAAGAACGGGATCGTGACGGTGAACGGGCCCGTCTCGTCGCTGCCCGTGATCGGCCCCTCGAACGGCGGGTACGCCGTGCTCGTGTTGATCATCGCCGCCGCGGCGGCACCGTGCTGCTCGGCGAAGATCGCGCGTGCGACGCGGGAGCAGGTGCCGCGAACGGTGACGACCAGCTTGCCGGAGAGGCTGCCGGCGCCGTTCGCCGTCTCGTACGCCAGATAGTCCGCGTTCGTGCAGCCGAGCGAGATGGAGCCGCCCGGGTACGAGTTGCGCAGAACGGCGACGGGGTAGATCGTGCCGTCGCCGAACGACGCGCCGTTCGCGTTCAGCACCGTGATCGTCTGGCCCGTGCTGAGCGCCAGCGTCGCGCCCGGCGAGCTGGCGATCGGGTCGTTCGCGGCGACCGAGATGGCGCCGTCGGCCGATGCCGGCGAGCCCGTGATGTACTGGTTCGGGCCGCTGTTGCCGGCCGAGGCGACGACGACGACACCGGCCCTGGCGGCGTTCGTCGCCGCCTCCGCCGCGGGATCGTCCTTCGAGCCGAACGGGGAGCCGAGCGACATGTTGATCACGTCCATGCCGTTGTCGACCGCCCACTCGATCGCGTCGACGGTGACGTCGGTCGAGCCCTCGCAGCCGAAGACGCGGATCGCGTAGATGTCGGCCTTCGGGGCCACGCCCGGGCCGATCGTCCAGCTGTTGCCGGAGATGGTGGCGGCGTTGTAGGGGCCCGTGTACGTCGCCCCGCCCGCGGTCACGCCGGAGCCGGCAGCCGTGCCTGCGACGTGCGAGCCGTGGCCGTTGCAGTCGAGCGGGTTCGGGTCGGGATGCGGCACGGGCTGGTAGGTCGGGCTGCTCGGGTCGGCGTCGTAGTCGTCGCCGACGAGGTCGATGCCTCCCTTCACGCGCGGCGCGAGCGGGCCGAAGAGGGCCGGATTCGCGGGCAGCGTGTCGGCCGCGTCCGCCGCGGCGAAGGCGGCGACCGTGCCCGGGCCGCCGAAGTTCGCGTGCGTGTAGTCGATGCCCGTGTCGATGACGGCGATCTTGACGCCCTCGCCGTGCAGGCCGGAGAGCCCGTCCCAGACGGCGGGCGTGCCGATGAGCGGGACGCCGCGGACGTTGTCCGGCTTCATCAGCTGCAGCGGGTGGACGGCGCTGACACCCGCGAGCGAGCCGAGCTGCTCGGCCTTGTCGCGGGCGATGCGCACCTTGACGCCGTTGTAGGCGGCCTGGTACTCGGCGAGGACGGTGCCGCCGAGGCGCTCGATGCTGCCGCGGAGATCGTCCTGCTTCGCCTTGAGCTGCTTCTTGATGGAATCCTTCTCGGCCTTGCTCAGCTTGCGGCCGGCGTTGTCCTCCTGGACGGCGACGGGGTCGCCTGCGAGCTGGACGACGAGCGTGACGGGCTGCTTGCTGAGCCCGAGCGGCATCCACGCCGGCGTGATGAGCCCGTCCGCCCCGGAGACGGCCTCCGGGCCGCGCGCGCCGGAGCTCGATGCTGCGAGCACGCCGACGGCGAGCGCGAGCACGGCGAACGCGCCGAGCACTCTTGACCTGGGTCGCATCTGCTTTCTCCCCTTCGCTCTCCCGGAGCCGCCCGGCCGGCGAGCCCCCGTTGCGCGCACGATCGTACGGCGCGGCGGCGGCGGAAGCAACCGGGGGAGGGGGCACGGCCCCCTCCCCCGGTTGCGGGCTAGCCGTGGATCGAGGCGAGCAGCGGGATGATCAGGATGGCGACGATGTTCGCGATCTTGATCATCGGGTTGATCGCCGGGCCGGCGGTGTCCTTGTAGGGGTCGCCGACGGTGTCGCCGGTGATCGCCGCCGCGTGGGCCTCCGAGCCCTTGCCGCCATAGGCGCCGTCCTCGATCAGCTTCTTGCCGTTGTCCCAGGCGCCGCCGCCGGAGGTCATCGCGATGGCGAGGAAGAGGCCGGTCACGATCGTGCCGATGAGCAGGCCGCCGAGCATCTTCTCGCTGATGATCCCGATCGCGATCGGGATCACGACCGGGATCGCGGCCGGCAGCATCATGCCCTTGATCGCCGACGTGGTGACGATCCCGACCGCGCGCGAGTAGTCGGGCCGCGAGGTGCCCTCCATGATGCCCGGATCCTCGCGGAACTGGCGGCGCACCTCCTCGACCACCTCGCCGCCGACACGGCCGACGGCCGTCATCGCGAACGCGGCGAACAGGAACGGCATCATGCCGCCGATGAACAGGCCGGCGATCACGTACGGATCGCTGAGCGAGAACACCGTGTCGAGCCCCTTGTCGGCGAGGCCGCGGGTGTACTCGTCGAACAGGATCAGCGCGGCGAGACCGGCGGAGCCGATCGCGTAGCCCTTCGTGACGGCCTTCGTCGTGTTGCCGACCGCGTCGAGCGGGTCGGTGACACCGCGCACCGACTCGGGCATGTCGGCCATCTCGGCGATGCCGCCCGCGTTGTCGGTGACGGGGCCGTACGCGTCGAGCGCCACGATCAGGCCTGCCATCGAGAGCTGCGCCATCACCGCGACACCGATGCCGTAGATGCTGCCGCCGGCGATCTCGTACGCCGTGATGACGCCCGCCGCGATGACGATCACGGGTGCGGCGGTCGCCTCCATGCCCTTCGCCAGGCCGGCGATGATGTTCGTCGCATGCCCGGTCGTGGACGCCTCCGCGATCGACTTCACCGGATGCCAGCGGCTGCCGGTGTAGTACTCGGTGATGGCGACGAGCAGGAACGTGACCGCGAGGCCGACGAGGGCGGAGCCGTACAGCTGCCAGAACGAGAACTTGCCGCCGTCGAACGCCTGCGTGACCGGGACGAACCCGATCGCCGACAGCACGGTCGCGACGATGACGCTCGTGTAGAGCGCGTTGATGATCCCGTTCTCGCCCTTGCCGACGCGGGAGAACAACGTCCCGATGATCGAGGCGAGGATGGAGACGCCGCCGAGCGCGAGCGGGTAGAGCCAGAGGTCGCCGTTCGGATACGCGGTGCCGAGAAGCATGACGGCGACGGCGGTGACGGCGTACGTCTCGAACAGGTCGGCCGCCATGCCCGCGCAGTCGCCGACGTTGTCGCCGACGTTGTCCGCGATCACGGCCGGGTTGCGCGGGTCGTCCTCGGGGATGCCCGCCTCGATCTTGCCAACGAGGTCGGCGCCGACGTCGGCCGCCTTCGTGAAGATGCCGCCGCCGAGGCGCGCGAACACCGAGATCAGCGAGCCGCCGAAGGCGAGGCCGATGAGGTCGTCGACGGCCGACTCGGGGCTGTTGCCGAACGCGCCCGTGAGAAGCCAGTAGTAGCCGGCGACGCCGAGCAGGCCCAGGCCGACGACGAGCAGGCCCGTCACCGAGCCCGCGCGGAACGCGACCTTGAACGCGGGCCCGACGCCCTCGCGGGCCGCCTCCGCGGTACGCGAGTTGGAGCGCACGGCGACGTTCATGCCGATGAAGCCGGCCGCGGCCGACAGCGAGGCGCCGATCACGAATCCGAACGCGGTGCCCCAGCCGAGCTGGTTGTAGAACCCGATGAGCAGGAATGGAGCGACCGCGACGACCGCGATCGTCGTGTACTGCTTGCGCAGGTATGCGGCGGCGCCCTCCTGCACGGCGCCGGCGATCTCTCTCATGCGCTCGTTGCCCGCCGGCTGGCTGAGCAGCCAGTAGGTCAGGTAGAGCCCGTACAGCACCGCGGCGGACGCGCAGACGAGCGCGAACGCGACGGCGTGGTCATTGAAGAAGTCCATCAACCCTCCGGAGGCACGTCACAAAGAAAGCGCCGAGATACGATCGGCGCGGGCAATTATGTAGCACAAGCGGGCTGCTCACTTCGCGACCTGCCCGCTAGATCGGATCCGTGACCCCTCTCGATGTCGTCGCGGCAACCTGCTCGGCGTAGATCTGCTCGAGCGAAACCCCGTCCTCGAAGCGTGCGATCTGGCGCTCGGCGGCATTCTGCTCGGGGATGCGGAGCCACGACGCGGCGCCGATCTCCTCGGCCACCGGCAGCACCCATTCGACGAGGCGCTCGACGCGGGCGCGCGCCGGCAGCGCCTCGCCGCGCTCGAGGTCGAGGAGGCCGCCGGAGAGGCCGTAGCGGATCGCCCGCCACGTGTTCTCCTCGATCAGGCGGTGCGGCTGCTGCGCGATCGGCTCGCCCTCGTCGTGGGCGCGCGCGACACGGGCCGCGAGCGACGCGCACAGCGCCGCCAGCGCCTGCGACTCGGCGAGATCGGGCTGGCCGTCGCAGATGCGGATCTCCACGGTCGGAAACGCGAGGTGCGGCCGCACGCTCCACCACAGCTGCGTGTGCTCGCTGATCGAGCCGGTCTCGTAGAGGAAGCGAACGTACGCCTCGTACGCGTCCCAGGACGGAAACGTGTCCGGGACGCCGCAGCGGGGGAAGAAGCGCGTGAAGATCTGCGTGCGGGCCGAGTGCAGCCCGGTGTTCACGGCCTCCGCGAACGGCGAGCTGGCCGACACGGCGAGCAGCTCCGGCAGCCAGTTGCGCAGTCCGTTCGTGACGGCGATCGCCCGGTCGGCGCCGCGGATCCCGATGTGCACGTGGAAGCCGAACGTGTTGTTCTTCCAGACGACGTAGCGGAGGATCTCGTCGTTGCGCCGGTAGTGCGGCGTGTCGATGATCCGCTGGTCCTTCCAGCTCGCCCACGGGTGCGCGCCGGTGCCGCCGAGCGTGAGCCCCAGCGTGTCGACGACCGCGGCGAGCTCCGCGCGGCGCTCGGCGATCGCCGCCGGCACGGCGGCGAACGTCGCGCAGCGCCCGGTCTTGACCTCGACCTCGGACGCGATCAGCTCGCCGGCGAGGTGGCGACGCAGCGGCGTCTGCTCGGCCGCCGCCTGCACGACCTCGAAGCGGTTGACGAGGTCGAGCGTCGCCGGGTCGAGGAGGGCGAACTCCTCCTCGACGGCGATCGTGAAGTCGTCGCCGGCGTCGAAGCGCTCGCGTGCCTCCCGCAGCAGCTCGCCGTAGGGAACCTTCTGCTCGTCGCCCATGGAGCGGAAAAGGTAGTCGATCCTGCAGTTTCGATAGTGACGTGACGGTCACCCGGCGACGGGCGCGAGCAGCCTGCCGGCGACCCCGGTCCAGCTCCACCGCTGCACGGCCGCCTGCCGCGCGGCCGCCGCGAGCGCCGCCCGATCGTCCGGCGCCAGCGACAGAAGGCGCTCGAGCTTGCGCCGCAGCTCCACCGCGTCGCCGGTTGCGAACGCGGCCAGGTCGCGCAGCCGCGCGGGATACGCGGCCTCGAGGCCGGAAGCGATCTCCGCGAGCCCGGAGTGGCGTGCGACGAGCGGCGGGCATCCGGCCGCGGCCGCTTCCGCGGCCACCATCCCGAACGCCTCCGGGAAGATCGACGGCACCACACAGGCGTCGGCCAGGGCGAGGAGATGCACGAGGTGCCGGTGCTCGAGCGGGCCGGTGAACAGCGCCTGCTCCCCGGCCGCCGCCTCGAGCGCGTCGCGGTAGTCGCCGAAGCCGACGATGACGGCACGCGCGTCGAGGCGCGCGAGCGCCTCGAGCAGCACGTGGACGCCCTTGTTGCGGATGAGCTTGCCGAAGTACACGACGGTGGGGCGGTCGCCCGCGAGAAAGGCCTCGAGCCGCGCCGCGTTCCCCTCGTCCGGGAGGCGCTCCTCGACGTTCCCGGGGTTCGGGGGGTCGCGCCGCGCCTCCGCGAGCAGCGCCGCCAGCGCCTCGCCGCGTGGCCGCGGGCGCCACTCGTCGACGTCGACGCCCGGCGGCACCTCGTGGACGCGCGGCACCGGGCCGCACACCTCCTCGAGCACCGCGCGGATGTGGGCCGAGCCGACGAACGTCGCGGACGCGCGCGCGAGGCTCTTCCTCCCCCACGCCGACAGCGCGGCGTTGCCGCGCATCGCGTACTCGAGCTCCGAGCCGTGCGCCTTGACGGCGAAGCGCGCGCCCGTCGCGGCGCCGACCGGCCCGCCCAGCAGGACGTGGTTGCAGAAGACCAGGTCGGCGGGCAGGTGCGCGCGCAGCGCGCACGCGTTCGCCTCCACCCAGGCGTCGAGCTCCGCGCGCGTGCAGTCCTGCACGAGCTTCACGTCGTAGCCCTCGTAGCGATCGAGCACGAACACGGGCAGCAGGCCGCCGACGTCGGGCCGGACGGCAGCCGCGCCGCCGAGGTCGTAGGCGCCGGGATCCGCGTCCTGGCAGAACACGGTGACGTCGTGCCCTGTCCGCGCCCACTCGCGGGCCAGCATGCGCGTGTAGACGTTCGAGCCGGTGCCGCCGAGCAGGTAGCCGTGCCAGAGGAGGATGCGCATGGGCCCATCCTGCCTCGGCGAGCGCTCGCCGGCACGCGGGCAACGTACCGATGTTGTCTTTGATGACAACCGCAATCGGCCGCTGCCGTCCGCCCGATCCCGGAGAATCGTCCCATGCAATCGCCCTTCCGTACGGCGGTGGACCTGTTCGCGGATCGCCTGACGAGAAACTTCGGCGCCGCGGACGCCGTCCCGGCACAGCCCGAGGATCAGCTGAAGGCGCCGGTCGTCGAGCTCGTCGAAGCAGTCGGGAGCCTGATGTCCCTGGCAGCGGTAGCCCGCACGGAGGCGACCGCCGGCCACCCGGGTGTCCGTCCCGACGTCGGCGTCTCCGTGGACCAGCTCCTGATCGGCCATATCGAGCTCAAGGCCCCGGGAAAGGGAGCACGAGGGCGCTCGTTCACCGATCAGCACGACCGCGAGCAGTTCAAGCGGTTCGCAGATCACCCCAATCTCGTCTACACGGACGGGAACGAGTGGGCGCTCTACCGACTGGGCGAGGTGGTCGGCCGCATCGTGCGGGCGTCGGGCGAGGTCACCTCCGACGGGGCCGGGGCGTACACCGATGCCGAGTGCATCGCTCTCGAGGGGCTCCTGCGCGACTTCCTGGGCTGGCAGCCTGTCGTGCCGCGGTCGCCCGCCGCGCTCGCGCAGGCGCTCGCGCCGCTGACCCGGCTTCTGCGCGAGGCGGTCGTGGAGTCGTTGGGCGAGCCGACGTCGAGCCTCAGCCGGCTCGCCGGGGAGTGGCGCTCGATCTTCTTCCCGGATGCCGACGACGCGCAGTTCGCCGACGCCTACGCCCAGACAGTCACATACGCGCTGCTGCTCGCCCGCGTCGAGGGTGAGACGGAACTGCGGGCACATGCCGCCGACCGCCTCGACGCTCGCCACGATCTGCTCGCCCAGGTCCTGCGCGTGCTCGCACAGCCGGCTGCCCGGGCGGAGGTCGAGGTGCCGGTCTCTCTGCTCGAGCGCTCGATCGCGGCCGTCGATCCCGGCGAGTTGGCGCGACGCGCCCGCGGCAAGGACGTGTGGCTCTACTTCTACGAGGACTTCCTCGCCGCCTACGACCCAAGGCTGCGCAAGCAGAGTGGCGTCTACTACACGCCGGTCGAGGTCGTCGAAGCACAGGTCACGCTCGTTGCCGAGCTCCTGCGCGAACGCTTCGACCTCGAGCTCGGCTTCGCGGAGCCGGACGTCGTCGTGCTCGACCCGGCGGTGGGGACCGGCACGTATCTGCTTGCCGCGCTGGCGGACGGCGTGGAGACGGCGGAGCGAGTGCTCGGGCCGGCGGCCCGCGCCGAGCGAACGTCGACGATGGCGCGAAACCTCAACGGCTTCGAGATTCTCGTCGGCGCCTACGCCGTCGCCCAGTTGCGCCTGGCTCAGCAGGTGCTCGCGAACGAGGGCGAGATCCCGGCTACCGGGCTGCCCGTGCTGCTCACCGATACGCTCGAGTCGCCGTTCACCGCCCCTCCGCATCTCGCTGCCGCTCCCCTGTTCGAGAAACGGCTGGCGGAGGAGAACGAGCGCGCCCGCCGGATCAAAGCCGATACGACGGTACTCGTCTGCCTCGGCAACCCGCCCTACTACCGGCAGGTGATCGACACCGAGGACGCCGGCGACGTCGACCGCCAGGGCGGCTGGGTGCGATTCGGCGACGAAGGCTCGACCCCGATCCTGCGCGACTTCCTCCGTGACGCACCGCCCGTGCACGCGAAGAACCTCTACAACCTCTACGTCTATTTCTGGCGTTGGGCGCTCTGGAAGGTCTTCGAGACCGGCGGACGGCGCGGCATCGTCACGTTCATCACCGCATCGAGCTACCTCCGCGGTCCCGGCTTCGCCGGCATGCGCCGCCACATGCGCGAGATGTTCGAGGAGCTCTGGATCCTCGACCTCGGCGGCGAGGGTCGCGGAGCGCGGCGCAGCGAGAACGTCTTCGCGATCCAGACGCCGGTGGCGATCGCGATCGGCTACCGCACGGAGGAGGCGCGGACAAAGGAGCCCGCGCGCGTCCGCTACGCCCGCGTCGACGGCACCCGCGAGGAGAAGCTGGCGGCGCTCGCGCGGATCTCCTCGGTGGACGACGTCGACTGGCGCGAGTGCATGGAGGGGTGGACGCAGCCGCTGCTCCCACGGGGCGAGGGTGACTTCTTCTCGTGGCCGCTTCTGACCGACATATTCCCGTGGCAACACTCGGGAGCGCAGTTCAAGCGCACGTGGCCGATCGCACCGGATCCTGGGTCGCTTGGCCGGCGATGGCAGGCCCTACTGGGAACGGAGAAGAACAAACGCAATCTTCCGTTTCGCGAGTCGCGCGATCGGCGTGTCGACCGCGAATACCCTGCCCTCGCCGACCCCAAGGCAAAGCTCACTCCGATCGCGAAACTGGGCACCGACGCGGACACCCCCACGATCGCGCGCTATGCGTACCGATCCTTTGACCGCCAGCACTGCCTCGCGGACGGCCGCGTCGGAGACTTCCTCCGGCCGGTTCTCTGGCAGGTGCTGTCGTCGCGGCAGTTCTTCCTCACGAGCCTCCTGAGCGGACTTGTCGATGAAGGACCCGCGGTCACGGTGACACACCTCTTGCCCGACCTCCACCATTTCCGGGGCTCGTTCGGGGGAAAGGACGTCATCGCATTGTGGCGGGACGCAGCGTGCACGATACCGAACGTGACTGCCGGGCTGCTGGCATCCGTCGGCGAGCAAGTAGGGCGCACGCTCGCGCCGGAGGATCTCCTCGCCTACGTCTACGCCCTCCTCGCAGCGCCGTCATACACGACGCGCTTCCGCGAGGAGCTCGAGATCCCCGGGCCGCGCGTGCCGATCACGAGTGACGCCGGGCTCTTCGAGAGGGCCGTCGCGCTCGGACGCCGGCTCGTCTGGCTGCACACCTTCGGCGAGCGCTTCGTGCCTCCCGGTGAGCGTGCGCGCCGCGTGCCGCAGGGCGTGGCCCGCTACGAGAAGCCGATCCCGGCCACGGCCGACGGCTACCCGGTCGCGCACTCCTACGACGCGGCCACACGCGAGCTCCACGTGGGCGACGGGGTGTTCGCCCCCGTCTCGCCCGAGGTGCGCTCCTTCTCGGTCTCGGGCCTCGACGTCGTCGGCTCCTGGCTCGGCTACAGGATGCGCGGCGGCGCCGGCCGCCGGTCGTCGACCCTCGACGAGATCCGCCCGAGCGTCTGGCCCGAGGCGTTCACCAAGGAGCTGCTCGAGCTGCTCTGGGTGCTGGAGCACACCGTCGCCCTCGGCCCGGAGCTCGACGCGATCCTCGACGCGATCGTCGCCGGCCCGACGATCCCTGCCGACGCGCTCCCGCAGCCGACCGAGACGGAACGCAAGCCGCCCCCGGCGTGAGCTACGACGCGGCGCCGAGCGCGAGCTGCTCGTCGCCACCCGGCACGTGGAACAGCGTCTCCTCGAGGAGGCGACGGTGCAAGGCGAGCAGATCGCGGTCGACCGCTTCGAGCGCCGCGACGACGTGCTCGGGGCCGCCTTCCGCTGCGACCGCGCGCGCCGCCCGCTCGGCCCGCTCGCGGCTCTCCGCGAGCAGCACCAGCGTCTCGTCTACTTCCGTGAACGCCGTCACGCTCATGTCGTGATCCTACGCGGCAAACCGGATGACAGGCGCGCCGGCCGAGAGCAGGCGGCCGCTGGCGCCAGGTGAGGTCGCGGGCATCAACGTAGCGCCCCCGACGCCTCCCGACGCTGCCCGGCCGCGGGGGAGAGGGCGGAAGCCCAGACCCGGAGAGCCGGGTGCGCGCAGCGGCGCGAGCGGCCCCGGAGGCCGGCTCCGCACGGCGGGAGCCACCCGCGCCCGGCGGCGTCAGGTGAGGTGGAAGTAGAGGGCGTAGAGCAGCTCGACCGCCGGGTTCGACGTGTGCACCTGCACGTCGGAGGGCGTGTCGAGCAGCGCCTGCGAGTAGTTGAAGACGATCTTGACGCCGGCGGCGACGAGCGCGTCGGCGGCGCCCTGCGCGGCGTCCGCCGGGACGGCGAGCACGCCGACGATGATGTTGCGCTCCCTCGCGATCTCGTCGAGCTCGCCGAGCGAGCTGATCGGCACGCCACCGATCTTGCGGCCCAGCTTGGCCGGGTCGTTGTCGAAGACGGCGGCGATCGTGATGCCGTGCTCGGCGAAGATCGGCGAGCTGGCGATCGCCTCGCCGAGGCGGCCGGCGCCGATGAGCGCGATGTTGTGCTGGCCCTGCGTGCGCAGGATCTTGCGGATCTCGCCGAGCAGCGAGTCGATGTTGTAGCCGACGCCCCGCTTGCCGAACTTGCCGAAGCCGGAGAGGTCGCGGCGGATCTGGGTGGCGTTGATGTTCGTGTAGTCGGCGATCTCCTGCGAGGAGATGCGCTCCTTGCCCATCTTCTTCGCCTGCGTCAGCACCTGGAGGTAGCGGCTCAGCCGCGCCGCCACACCAACTGTCAACCGTTCAGCCAACGTCGCTCCCTCGGATCCACGCACCATGCTTGTGACAACTCGTCACATTCTGCCTGCGGCGCCGCGCGGCCGCCGGGGAACCGTTCAGCCGAGGCGGTCGCGCAGCGCGCCGGGCGGGACGAAGTACGTGAACGCGCGGCGCCCGTCGATCTCGACGACGGGGAGCAGCTCGCGGTAGTCGCGCTCGAGCGCGCCGTCGCCGCCGATGTCGACCAGCTCGAGGTCGAAGCCGAGCTCGGCACGGGCCTCCTCGACGACCTCGATCGCGCGCTCGCAGAGATGGCAGCCCTGTGCGTGGTAGACGACGACGCGGTGCGCGGGCACGGGGACGCGAGCGGGGAGGTGTCAGGGATAGAGGCCGCGGATCGTGGTCGCCTCGGCGACCCGCTGCACCGCGATCCCGTAGGCGGCCGTGCGCATGCTCGTCGCGTAGCGCTCCTTCGTCGACCAGGTCTCCTCGAAGGCGCGTACGACGATGTCGTTGAGCTTGGCGTTGACCTCGTACTCCTTCCAGAAGTACTCCTGCAGGCCCTGCACCCATTCGAAGTAGGAGACGACGACGCCGCCGGCGTTCGAGAGCACGTCCGGGAGCACGAGGATCCCGCGGTCCTCGAGGATGTCGTCGGCCGCGGGCGTGGTCGGGCCGTTCGCGCCCTCGCAGATCATGCGCGCCCTCACGCGGTCGGCGTTCTCGGAGGTGATCACCTGCTCGAGCGCGCACGGGACGAGCACGTCGCAGTCGAGCTCGATCAGCTCGTCGTTGGTGATCTCGTCCGCCCCGGGGAAGCCGCCGAGCGCCCCGTGCTCCGCCTTGTAGGCGATCGCGGCGGGGACGTCGATCCCGTAGGGGTTGTGGATGCCGCCCTTCGAGTCGGACACCGCGATCACGCGCACGCCCTCCTCCGCCAGCAGCCGCGCGAGGTTCGAGCCGACGTTGCCGAAGCCCTGGACGGCGACGCGCGTGTCGTGCAGCCGGCCTCCCTGCTTCTGCAAGGCGGTGCGGATGCAGTAGAGGGAGCCGCGCGCGGTGGCGCCGTCGCGTCCGACGGAGCCGCCGACGGAGAGCGGCTTGCCGGTGACGACGCCGAGCACGGAGTGCCCGACGTTCATCGAGTAGGTGTCGAAGATCCAGGCCATCACCTGCGCGTCGGTGCCGACGTCGGGTGCCGGGATGTCCTTCTCGGGGCCGATCTCGTTGATGATCTCGCTCGTGTAGCGGCGCGTGAGCCGCTCCTTCTCGCCGAGTGAGAGCTCCTTCGGGTCGCAGATCACGCCGCCCTTGGCGCCGCCGAACGGCAGCCCCATCAGCGCGCACTTCCACGTCATCCACATGGCGAGCGCCTTCACCTCGTCCTGGGTGACGGCCGGGTGGTAGCGGATGCCTCCCTTGGCCGGCCCGCGCGTCATGTTGTGGACGACGCGATACCCCTGGAAGACGCTGACGCTGCCGTCGTCCATCTGCACGGGCACCGACACCTCGACGCCCTTCTTGCAGTGCGAGAGGACGCGGATCAGGTTCGGGTCGACGGCGAACGTCTCGCCGACGCGCCGGAGCTGCGACTGGGCGAGCTCGAACGGGTTCTCGCGCAGATGGGTGGCCGGAGCCTGGGTGGAGCTCATCTGCGCGTCGGTTCCTCGCTCACGACGTCGGGACTATACCGTTGCCCGGCGGTCGGGCCCGGGATCGGCGGGGATCGGCGCCGCCGCCGGCCCCGCTGCTCATGCGATCGTGAACGGGAGCACGCGGACGCTCGCGTCGCGGCCGTCGACCGAGGCGGCCACGACGCGCAGCTCGTAGTCGCCCTTCCGCAGCCTGCGCCCGTTCGGCCCCCTGCCGGTGATGCCGAACGCGTAGCGGCCGGGCAGGAGGTCGAGCACGCGTGCGAGCGTGCCGAGGCGCCTGCCGCCGCGGTAGAGATCGAGCTCGAGCCGGGCGACGGGCTGCAGCTGCGGGCGCGCGGCGTTGCCGTCGAGTCGCCCGGCGAGCACGGTGAGGACGGCGGGGTCGGCATCGGAGGGCGTGAACGTGCGGCTCGACAGCGACGCTGCGCCGATCAGGTCGCTGCCGACGACCGGCACCGCGACCGACCAGGGCACGCGCACGCTGGTGCCGTTCTTCACGCGGATGCGCAGGACGCCGTCGAGCGCTGCGGGAGCGCGCGGGAGCAGCGGCACCCGCGCCGAGAGCGCGATCTCCGCACGGCCCCCCGGGCGAAGCCGCATCGTGCGCGGGAGCGCGAGCACGTCGATGTCGGCCGCGTCGGAGGCCTCCGTGTCGATCGCGATCTCGAGCGGCCGCCGCGAGACGTTGCGAAGCGCGATCGTCCTCCCCACGTCGGCGTTCGCGGCGAGGGCGACGCCGAGGCCGACGGTCGGCGGGTCGGCGACGAGCTCGGCGGCGGCGGCTGCGGCGGGGTCGACCACGGCGGGCCCGGCGCTGCTGCCGCGGACGCGCCTGGCGCTCGCGACGAGCGCTTGCTTGAGGCCGCCCGCGTCGAGGTCCGGCCGTGCCTGCGCCAGCACCGCGGCGGCACCCGCGACGAGCGCGGCCGACGCGCTCGTGCCGCTGATGGCGCCGAAGCGCGCGCTGCCGTCCTCGTCGCGCCCGGGATCGGCCGTGGCGAGGCCGACGCCCGCAGCGGTGAGCTCGGGCTTGGGCGTGCCGTCGAACGCGAGCCCCGCCGAGGTGAACGGTGCGGGCTCCCCCACCGCCGCATTGGGGTCGAACGCCGAGGCGCCGAAGGCCACCGAGACGGGGATGCGGCGCTCGAGCGCCGCACGTACGGCGCCGGCGACGCCGGCGCTGAGGCCGAGGATCGGGACATCCGCCGGCGCGTCGCTGCCGAACGAGCCGGCCGGGAGCGGGCCGTCGACGAGCACGGCGCGCGCGCCCGCGCCCACGACCTCGCGCACGGCCTCGGGGGAGGACGTGCCCCGCGGCAGCAGTACGGCCGTGCCGGCGACGCGGGCGTAGCCGGCACGGTCGAAGAGGTGGGCGAGGCCGCTCGGGCCTCCGGCGACGGCGGCCGCGGCCCGGGGGAGCGCCCGCACCTGGGCATCGAGCGACGACGCGGGCGCGATCGCGCCGCCGAGCGGCTGATCGCCCGAGACGAGCACGCGCAGCCCGGCGCGGAGCAGCACATGAGCCGTCGGGCTGCGGCGGCGGGTGTCGGTGGAGCCCACGGTGAGGGCCGACGACGCCCCGCCCGGCCCGCCCAGGCTCCCGTACACGGGCCCGGCCGGGCCGTCGTTCCCGGCCGGCGCGACGACGAGGGTGTCGAGGGCGGCCGCCCCGTCGACGGCGCGCGCGAGCGGTCCGTCGGCGAAGGCGGCGAACGGCTCCGAGACGCCGAACAGCGCGATCCGCACGGCGTCGTGGGCGTCGCCGTCCCCGTTGGGGTCGACCGCCGCCTCGAGCCCGGCGAGAAGCTGGTCGGTGCGGCCGTAGACCGAGACGCCGCCGGCGGCGTCGGGCTGCCAGCCGGCGACACGGATCGGCAGCAGCGACGCTCCCGGGGCGACGCCGTGGAGCCCGGCCGGGCCGCGCGAGCCGACGACGAGTCCCGCGACTTCGGTGCCGTGCCGCTCTGGCCGGCCCTGGACGGTCGGGTTCTGCCGCGCGCTCGCGTCGCCGAACGGGTCGAGCACGTCGATGCCGGGTAGCAGCCTGCCGCGGAGGTACGGATGCGCCAGGTCGACACCGGTATCGAGCAGCGCGACCGTGACACCGGAGCCGTCGAAGCCGGGGATGCCGACCTCCGGCCGCCGGCCGCTCAGCGGCCCGAACGCCTCGCCCGCGAGACCGGTGCGCGTGTCGGCCGGCACGGCAGCGCGCACGGGATAGACGCCGGCGACATCGCGGTCCTTCTCGACGACGGAGAGCGAGCGCGGGTCGAGAGAGGCGGCGAAGCCGTTGAGGACGCGGAGGTAGACGTGCTCGGGGTCGATGGGAGCGCCCCTGGAGGCGAGCCGCGCGATGACGGCGCGCTGCGCCCTGCCGGCGGCGACCGACCAGGCGCGCTGCTGCTCCTCGGAGGCGAGGCCGCCGGCCGCGCGCACACGGGCGGCGAGCGAGGGCTTGTCGAGCACGACGATCCAGCGGCCGCCGAGCTGGGGCGCCGGCCGGTCGCCGAGCAGGCTCTGCCATCCGGCCGCCCCGGCGGCGGGCGCGCGCTCGTCCGCTCCCGCGCCGCCGGCGAGCGCGAGCACGCCGGCAAGCGCGCAGGCGAGCAGGAGAAGCGAGATCTCAGGCCGCCGAGGCGTACGCATCGAGCGCGAGGTAGTCGGGGTAGGGAATCGGATCGGCGTAGCGTGCCGCCGACGCGATCATGGCCGCGTTGTCGGTGCAGAGCGCGAGCGGCGCGAATGCCGCGTCGGGAAGCGCGCCGCGCAGCTCGGAGTTGGCGGCGACGCCGCCGACGACGGCGATGCGCCCGGCCCGAGACCGTGCGGCGGCCTCGCGCAGGCGACCGGCGAGCGCGCGCACGATCGCCCGCTGGTACGAGGCGGCGAGATCGGCGCGGCGCCGCTCGAGCTCGTCCGCGTCGAGGCCGCGCACGGCGTACAGCAGCGCCGTCTTGAGGCCCGAGAAGGAGAAGTCGAGGCCGGCGACCCGTGCGACCGGGAACGTGTACGCCTCCGGATCGCCCTCGCGCGCGAGACGGTCGATCTCGGCGCCGCCCGGATAGCCGAGCCCGAGCAGGCGCGCGCCCTTGTCGAACGCCTCGCCCGCGGCGTCGTCGAGCGTCGAGCCGAGACGGCGGAACGAGCCCCGCTCGCCCACGTCGAGCAGGAGCGTGTGCCCGCCGCTCGCGAGCAGGCACACGAAGGGGGGCTCCACCTGCGCGTCGCCGAGGTAGAGCGACGCGACATGGCCGTGCAGGTGGTCGACCGGCACGAGGGGCAGCCGGCGTGCCCACGCGAGCGCCTTGGCGGCCGAGAGGCCGACGAGGAGCGCGCCGACGAGCCCCGGGCCGCGCGTGACGGCGACGCGGTCGACATCGTCGAGGCCGGCGCCGGCCGTCTCGAGCGCCTCGCGAATCACCGGGCCGATGAGCTCGAGGTGGCGCCGCGACGCGACCTCCGGCACGACGCCGCCGTAGCGGGCGTGGAGCGACGCCTGGGAGGCGACGATGGACGACAGCACCGTCCCGTCGCCGCCGACGAGGGCGGCGGCGGTCTCGTCGCAGGAGGTCTCGATCCCGAGGATCACGCGGATCCGCGCTCCTCGCCGCCGGGATAGGGATCCTTCCACATGATCAGGGCATCCTCTCTGTTGTCAGTATAGTAACCGCGTCGGATGCCCCTGGCGACGAAGCCCAAGCGCTCGTAGAGACGCACCGCCGGAACGTTCGAAACGCGCACCTCGAGCGTGTAGCCGCGCTGCTCGTCGCCGCGGGTGACCTCGAACAGGTGCTCGAGCATCGCCGAGGCGACGCCGAGCCGCCGATGCGACGGCGCGACGGCGACGTTCATCACGTGCCAGGCGTCGACGTAGCGCGAGAGTACCAGGTACCCGATCAACCCCTCGTCGGGCGTGACGGCCGCGATCGACAGGGAGCTCGGCTTCGCCAGCTCGCTCGCGAACATCGAGCGCGACCACGGCGTCGGGTACGACGCCCTCTCGATGCGCTCGATCGCGTCGAGATCCGAGAGCTCGAGCTTGCGCAGGCGAAAGCTCACGCGAGGCTCCCGTCCGCGTCGGGGACGCGCACGTAGACGGGCTGTACCGCGTCGGCGGCGCCGAAGTCACGGGCGAGCAGCGCGTGCGCTGCGGCGCGCGGAACGTGGAGCTCGCTGTCGCCGGGAGGCACGATCCCGCCCGCGGCGGTGAGGAGATCGCGGTAGCGGAGGGCGCCGTCGCCCACGCAAACGGTGCCCGCGGGGATCGCGAGCGCATCCGGGGAGACGACCCGTGGCCCCGGCACGAACACCTCGCCGCGCCGGGCGTCGACGACGGGGAAGGCGCCGTGCGCACCCGCTGCCAGCGCGTCCAGGGTGGAGACGCCGGCGACGGGGACGCCGAGCGCGAGCCCGAGGCCGCGCGCGACGGCGAGGCCGATGCGGGTGCCGGTGAAGCTCCCGGGGCCGGTGCCGACGGCGATCGCGTCCACGTCGGCCGGCTCCATGCCGGCGGCCCGCAGCAGCGCGTCGATGTCCTCGAGCACGGTGGCCGCGCGCGAGCGGCGCTCCCCGAGCACGGAGCCACCGTCGACGAGAGCGCTGGTGGCGACGTCAGTCGCCGTGTCGAACGCCAGGATCCGCACGCTCGAATCCTTGTAGCAGCGCCGGATCGCAGGCGGCGAGCCGAACGAGCCGCCGCTCGAGGGCGACGTGCTCGAGCCGCACCGTCAGCCGGGGCGCCGGCAGCGTGCCGGCTCCGGCCTCGGGCCACTCGACGAACGCGATCGTCCCGTCGAAGTACGGCTCGACGTCGCCCCACTCCGCGGCGCTCATGCCGGCGAAGCGGAAGAGGTCGAGGTGCGCCACCGGCACGGCGCCCGCGTAGAGGTGCCCGATCGTGAACGTCGGGCTCGTCACCGGCTCGCCGACGCCGAGCGCACGGCACGCCCCTCGCACGAACGTCGTCTTGCCGGCGCCGAGATCGCCGCAGACGAGCACGACGTCGCCCGGTGCGAGGCGGAGCGCGACGCGGCCGCCGATCGCCTCCGTCTCCGCGGCCGACGCGGTCTCGAGCTCGAGCACGGCTCTCAGAAGAGGCCGAGCTGCACGAGCTCGGCCTCCACGGGCTCGGCGGCCGCCGGCGCTCGCGGAGGAGCCGCAGCCGCATCCGGCGCCTCGGCGCCGAGCAGCGTGGGGATGCGGGCGAAGTCCTGCTCGAGCTCGCGGAGCATGGCCGGCGTGTAGAGCGCCGCAGCGGGGTGGTAGAGCGGGTAGAGCACGAGGCGCTCGCCGCCGCACACGAGCTCCCGCGCGCGGCCGTGGACGCGGGTGATGCCGAGCTCGCGGCCGGAGAGAAGCTTCGTGGCGACGTTCCCGAGGGATGCGACGACGCGCGGGCGCACGAGCTCGATCTGCCGCAACAGGTGCGGCGCGCAGGAGGCGATCTCCTGCGGCAGCGGGTCGCGGCTGCGCAGCGGGCGGCACTTGAGCACGTTCGCCAGGTAGACGTCCGCCCGCGCGAGCCCGATCGAGGCGAGCAGCCTGTCGAGCAGCTCGCCCGCCTGCCCGACGAGCGGGGCACCGCTCCGATCCTCGTGGAACCCGGGTGCCTCGCCGACGAGGAAGAGGTCGGCGTCGGGGTCGCCCGAGCCGAAGACCACCTGCGTACGCCCTTCGGCGAGCGCGCAGCGCTCGCACGAGGCCGCCTCCTGCGCAGAGACCCGAAGCGCCGACGCGCGGCTCACGACGTCGTCCATCGACGTGGATTCTAGTCCCGCCTCCCGGCGGTCGCCCGGCGCACCCGGCCCGCGCGGCTCGCCGGGCCCAGGCTCAGTGCCCGCAGCCGCAGGATCCGCCGCAGCAGCCGCCGCCTGTCCCGCCGAAGCTCGGCTTCGACATGGCTCCGTGGACGGCGAAGGCGGAGATCTGCTTCAGCACGTCGGCGGCGCCGCACGAGGGACAGATCACGACCTGCTCGGCGTTGCGGACGAGCTCGTCGAAGTGCTCCTCGCACTTCATGCACGCGTACTCGTAGATCGGCATGAGGTGAGTGTACTGTCGGCACCCGTGGAGACGTGGAGGGCAGCGACGCTGACGGGGCGGGTCGTGCGGTTGGAGCCGCTGCGGCGCGATCATCTCGGCGATCTGGTGGCCGCCTCGCGGGACGAGCGCGTGTGGGCGTGGCTGCCGGTCGCACGTCCCGACGCGGCAGGGATGCGCGCCTGGCTGGAGGACGCCCTCGCGCGTGCGGCCGCGGGCCTCGACATCCCGTTCGCGACCGTCTCGCAGATGACGGGGCGCGCGATCGGCTCGACGCGCTACCTGGCGTTGCGGCCCGAGCACCGGAGCGTCGAGATCGGCTGGACGTGGCTCGCACCCGAGGCGTGGGGCACCGGCGCCAACGTCGAGGCGAAGCTGCTGCAGCTCGGGAACGCCTTCGAGGGCTGGGGCTGCCGCCGCGTCGAATTCAAGACCGACGCCCGCAACGAGCGCTCGCGCGGAGCGCTCGAGGCGCTCGGCGCACGCTTCGAGGGCGTGCATGCGAAGCACATGCTCGTCCGCGGCGGCGAGAGCCGCGACTCCGCCTGGTACGCGATCCTCGACGACGACTGGCCGTCGCTGCGGGCGCGGCTGCAGGCGCGGCTCGCGCCGTCAACCGCCTCGACCAGCGGTCGATAGACCCTTGCGCTCCTCGAGCAGCGGCACGAGCAGCGCGGCCGCCCGGGCGGCGCCGCAGGTCTCGACCGGGAGGTAGCGGACGGGCGCCGCGAGGCGCTCGCGCATGAGCTCCGCGAGGCGCCCCGGGGTCGCCTCGTCGTAGGGCGTCGGGGCCGGCGCGCCGTAGCGCGCCAGCCGGTGTGCGACGTGGTGATTCTGCTCGAAGTGATCGGCGAGCGGCACCGAGATGAAGGGCCGCCGGTTGGCGACGAGCTCCATCGTGGTCGTGAGGCCGCCCTGCACGACGGCGAGGTCGCAGCAGGCGAGCGTGCGGAAGAGGTCGTGCACGTACCCGACGGCGCTCATGCCGGGGACGGGATCGACCGACGCGGGATCGATGCGCGGCCCGCACACGAGCAGGAGCTCGGCCTCCGGGATGTCGCGTCGCACCTGCTCGAAGGCGGCGGCGATGCGCCGCAACAGGTGCACCCCGACCCCGGATCCGCCGACGGCGGCGACGATCAGCGGGCGGCCGGCGTCGAGCTCGAGCTCCCGCCGCAGGCGCTCGCGGTCCGCGTACTCCGCCGGATCGAACGGCAGCACGTAGCCGCAGAAGTCGAAATGGCGCTGGACCCAGTCGGGCATGAACGGCAGCCCCGGCCCGAACGCGCGCGGGACGACGTCCTCCGGCGAGCCGATGAAGACGGCGGCGTCGCGGACGTAGGGGTAGCGCTCGACGTGCCGGATGTTCTCGTGGTTGTAGTCGGCGGCGACAGCGGCCTCCCTCGACCCGGGGGCGTCCATCGGCAGGTAGCCGACGAAGTCGGTGAGGAACGCGTACGGCGCCGACTTCAGCTCCGGGTTCTCGTGCAGGTGGTAGTCGAGCTCCCAGGCCTCGTCGCCGATCCACAGGTCGAAGCGCTCCTCCCGCACGAGGTCGCGGAAGACCATGAAGTTCGCGAGCAGGATCTCGTCCATCTCTCGCAGCGCCTGGAAGCAGTGGAGACGGTGCTCCCCCATCTGCGACTCGATGTGAGCCGACTCGTTCGCGAGCTGCGCCGAGGCCGGGTGGATCGTCTCGCCGGCGGCCTCGAGCACCCGCGTGACCGGATGCTGGGCGAGCCAGGCGATCTCGAGGTCGGGCCGCAGCGCGCGCAGCGCGCGCGCGATCGCAAGATCGCGCTGGGCGTGGCCGAGGCCGATCGGGCTGGAGACGTAGAGCGCGCGCGGAGCGTGCCGCTGGAGCGCCCGCGCCAGCCGGCGGCGGCGCGGCGGAGCGGGGTCGAGGAACGCGTCGAGCAGGCCGTTCACCCGCGCCGGGTCGCGTGCGTGTGGCGCATGGCCGCCTCCGTCGACCAGCACGAGCTGCGCGTCCGGGATCGCCTCCGCGACCCGCTCGCCGGCCGACGCCGGGATGATCCTGTCGTCGGCGCCGTGGATCACGAGCGTCGGGCACGCGATCCGCGGCAGGAGCGCGGGCACGCCGGAGCGGTCGAACTCGCGCTCGCCGGCGATCAGCACCTCGGGGGTCGTCTCGAGCGCCCAGCCGACGCAGTCGTCGATCTGCTTCGTCGAGTGCGGCTCCGAGAACACCTGCGCGAAGAACCACCTGGCAAAGCCCTCGTAGTCGCGGCGCCAGGACACCGCGCTGAAGCGATCGGCGGGATCGGGATCGTCGTCCCAGAACGTCTCGTCCGCGCTCTGCGCCCCGATCGCAGGGCCGATCAGCACGAGGCGCTCGACGAGCTCGGGCCGCCGTGCGGCGATCGTGGCGGCGACGTTCGCCCCTTGCGAGAACGCGACCAGGGCAGCGGCACCGTCGCAGGTGGCCTCGATCACCGCGAGCGAGTCGGCGACCCGCTCCTCGAGCCCGTACCCCGTGGGCGGGCGGCCGCTGCGGCCGTTGCCGCGTGGGTCGTGCGTGACCACGCGCAGGCGACGGGCGAGATGCGGCACCTGCATCTTCCAGCAGCGCGCATGGATGATCTGCCAGGTGGGCAGCAGGAGCACCGTGCGCCTGCCGCCGCCGAAGCGCTCCCACGCGATCGGCACGCCGTCCCGGTCGACCGCGCCCGTCTCGTCGGGCTCTCTCGCGCGCATTCCCGTTTCCACCGCCTTGTTTATTGGTCGGTTGGCCGATCAATGTAGTGCTATCGTTTCCCCATGTCAACCGTCGACCGGCGCGTCGCCCGGGGCGCCGCCACGCGTGCCCGCATCCTCGCCGCGGCCCGCGAGGTGATCGCAGCCGACGGCTACGCCGCCACCTCGACCCGGGCGGTGGCGGAGCGCGCCGGCGTCAACCTGTCGCTCGTCCACTATCACTTCGGGCGCCGCGACGGCCTGCTGCTGGCAGTGCTCGCGGAGGAGAACGCGCGCCTGCTCCGGCGCCAGCGAGCCCTGTTCGCGTCGGAGATGCCGCTGGCGCAACGCTGGCGGGTGGCGTGCGCGTACCTGGACGAGGACATCCGCTCGGGCTATGTCCGCATCCTCTGGGAGCTGTGGTCGGCGGGGCTCGTCGACGAGCAGCTCGCCGCCGGCTGGCGCACGGCGGTGGCCGGCTGGCTGCGCCTGATCGAGGAGACGGTCGCCCGCTGGACGGTGGAGCGCGGCATCGAGCTGCCGCTGCCCGCGGACGCCGTGGCGACGCTCGTGGTCGACCTCTTCCTCGGCATCGAGGCAGAGCTGCTGGCGGGTGGGGGCAGTCCCGATCCACGCCACCGCGACGCGCTCGCGGCGATCGGACGGCTGATCGAGAGCGCCGAGCGGCCGCCTTCCTAGCGGCGGCCCGGCCCGCTACACTCACTCTGCCCGGTATCCACCTGGAACTGGAGCCCTGAGACATGATCGACGGCATCCACGTGATCGGCTGCGGCCGCGTCGGCTCGGCGGTGTCCGCGCGCCTCGCGGAACGCGGCGTCCGGCTGGCCGTCGACGCGCCCGAGCTCGTGCTCCTCTGCGTCCCCGACCGCGCGATCGCCGAGGTCGCGGCGGGTATCGAGCCGGGCCCGTGGGTGGCCCACGTCAGCGGCGCCACGCCGCTTGCGGCTCTCGCCCCGCACGCGCGCCGCTTCGGCGTGCATCCGCTGCAGACGTTCGTGCGCTGGCGGGGGCCGGAGCAGCTCGACGGCGCGTGGGCGGCGGTCACGGCCGAGACGGACGAGGCCGCCGCCGCCGGCGGCTGGCTCGCCGAGACCCTCGGCCTGCGGCCGTTCGCGCTGCGCGACGATCGGCGCGCGGTCTACCACGCCGGCGCCGCGATCGCCTCCAACTACCTCGTCACCCTGCGCCGGGCCGCCGGTTCGCTGCTCGAGGCCGCCGGGGCGCCGCCGCAGGCGCTCGACCCGCTGATGGCACGCACCGTCGAGAACGGCTTCGAGCTGACCGGGCCGATCCAGCGCGGCGACTGGGAGACGGTCGAGCGGCACCTCGAGGCGATCAGGGTGGAGCGCCCGGAGCTCGAGCAGATGTACCGGACGCTCGCCGATGCGACGGCGGCGGTCACATGAGGGTCTGCAGGACGATCGGCGAGGTGCGCGCCGCGCTCGAGTCGCGCCGCGACGGCGCCGTCGCGCTCGTCGCGACGATGGGCGCCCTCCACGAGGGGCACCTGTCGCTGCTGCGCGCCGCGCGCTCCGAGTGCGCGACGGTGGTGATGAGCCTGTTCGTCAACCCGACCCAGTTCGGAGAGGCCACCGATCTGAACGGCTACCCGCGCGACGAGGAGCGCGACCTCGCGGCCGCCGCCGAGGCGGAGGTCGACCTCGTCTTCGCGCCGTCCGTGGACGAGATGTACCCGCCCGGCTTCCAGACCTGGGTCGAGGTCGAGGAGCTCGGCTCGGTGCTCGAGGGCGAGCATCGCCCCGGCCACTTCCGCGGCGTCGCCACCGTGTGCCTGAAGCTGTTCACGATCGTCCGCCCCGACGTCGCCTACTTCGGCCAGAAGGACGCCCAGCAGGTGGCCGTGCTGCGGCGCATGATCGCCGACCTCGCGCTCGAGCTCGAGCTGCGGGTGCTGCCGACGGTACGTGACGCCGACGGGCTCGCTCTCTCGTCGCGCAACGCGCGCCTCTCCCCCGTCGAGCGCGAGCGTGCCCTCGCCCTCCCCCGCGCCCTCGCGACGCGCGACCCCGAGCGCGCCCGCGCGCTGCTCGCGGGGCTGGACGTCGACTACGTCGCCGTCGCGCCGTTCGACCCGCCCGTCCTCGCCGCCGCCGTCCGCGTCGGCCATACCCGCCTGATCGACAACGTCCCCCTCGAGGAGGAACGATGAGCACCCGTCCCCGCACGCCCGGCCACGGCGCCCCGGCGCCCGGCAAGCTCCCGATCACCGACCTCGCCGCGATGAAGGCGAGCGGCTCGCCGATCGCGATGATCACGGCGTACGACGCCCCCTCCGGGCGGCTGGCGGACGCCGCGGGCGCGGACGTCATCCTCGTCGGCGACTCGGCCGCGATGACGGTGCTCGGGCACGACTCGACGGTGCCGGCGACGATGGAGGAGATGCTGGTGCTGACGCGCGCGGTGACGCGCGGCGCGCGCCGGCCGCTCGTCGTCGCCGACATGCCGTTCGGCTCGTTCCAGGTGTCCGACGAGCTCGCAGTCACGAACGCGATCCGCTTCGTCAAGGACGCGGGAGCGGATGCGGTCAAGCTCGAGGGCGCCGGCACGATGCTCTCGCGCGTGCACGCGATCGTCGGCGCCGGGGTTCCCGTCATGGGGCACGTCGGCCTGACGCCCCAGTCGGCGACGGCGCTCGGCGGCTTCAAGGCGCAGGGACGCACGGCCGAGAAGGCGCGGCAGCTCGTCGAGGACGCGCTCGCGCTCGAGGCCGCGGGGTGCTTCTCGCTCGTGCTCGAAGCAGTGCCGTCGCCGGTTGCGGCGCGCGTCACCGAGCTGCTCGGGATCCCCACGATCGGGATCGGCGCCGGCGCCGGCACCGACGGCCAGGTGCTCGTGTGGCACGACCTGCTCGGCCTCTACGAGGGCCACGCGCCACGGTTCGTGAAGCAGTACGCCGCTCTCGCGCGGGACATCACCCGTGCCGTCTCCGCGTACGTCGCCGACGTCCGCGAACGCCGCTTCCCCGAGGATGTGCACACGTATGCGATGCCGCAGGAGGAGCTCGCCCTCTTCGAGAAGTCCGTCCGGCGGCATGCCCGCGCCGGCATCGAGGACTAGCCCGGGTCAGGCCACCTGCAGCGCGGCGCCGGTCGCGGAGCCCGAGCCGAACGCGAACGTGAGGCCGAGCGGGGCGAGGGGCTCTCCGAAGTAGAAGCCCTGCGCGAACGCGCAGCCGAGGGCCGTGACGGCATCGGCCTGACGGGCCGACTCGATGCCCTCGGCGACGACGTCGAGCCCGAGCGAGCGGCCGAGCCGCACGATCGTCTCGACGAACGCGGTGTCGACGGCGCTGTCGGGCAGCCCGGTGGCGAACTCGCGGGCGATCTTGAGCGTGTCGATCGGGAACTCCCGCAGGTGGGCGAGGGACGAGTGCCCGGTGCCGAAGTCGTCCAGCGCCAGCGAGACGCCGAGGTCGCGCAGCCCGACCATGACCGCGAGCGCCTCGCCGGGGTTGCCCATGACGCCGCTCTCGGTGATCTCGAGCATGAGCCGGTCGGGCGGAAGGCCCGTCTCGGCGAGCACCGAGGCGACGTCCTCGACGAGCGCCCGGCCGCCGATCTCGCTCGGCGCCAGGTTGACGCCGAGACGCAGGTCCTCCATGCCCGGAAACGTGCGGCGCCAGGATGCGACCCTCGAGCATGCCTCGCGGAGCACGACCCTGCCGATCTCGGCCATGAGCCCGATCTCCTCCGCGAGCGGGATGAAGACGTCGGGCGCGAGCATGCCGTGGTCCGGCCTGTCCCACCGTGCGAGCGCCTCGACCGCGACGGTGCGGCCGCTCGCGAGGTCGACGATCGGCTGGTAGTGGACCGCGATCTCGCCGCGTCCGGCGGCGCGCTCGAGGGCCGTCGCGAGCTCCTGGCGGCGGCGCACGCGTGTGTGCATCTGCGGCTGGTAGGTGGCGTGGCGCCGCTTGCCGCCGTGCTTGGCGCTGTACATCGCGACGTCCGCGTTGCGCAGCAGCTCGTCGGCGCTCGTGACGCCGGGAGCGCCGAACGCGATCCCGACGCTCGCGTGCACCGACATCTCGCGGCCGGCGATCGTGAACGGCGCTTCGAGAGCGGCGACGAGGCGTTCGGCGACGCCTTCGGCGTCGCCGTCGACCGCGTGGCGGGCGAGCACGGCGAACTCGTCTCCGCCGAGGCGCGCCGGCAGGTCGCCCGCCCGTACGGCGCTGCGCAAGCGCCCCGCCACGGCGACGAGCAGCTCGTCGCCGGCATGGTGACCGAGGCTGTCGTTGATCGTCTTGAAGTCGTCGAGGTCGAAGAAGAGGACGGCCGGAACGCCGCCACCGTCCTGCCGCAGGGACGATGCGACGCGCTCCGAGAACAGCGCGCGGTTGGGAAGGCCGGTGAGGGCGTCGTGGTACGCCTGCCGGTGGAGCTCCTCCTTGAGGGCGCTGAGGTCGTTGACCGACTGCTCGAGCCGGTCGTTCTCGAGCATCACGGCGGCATGGCCGGCGAACGCCTCGAGCAGCTGCACCTCTTCGACGCCGAACCTGCCGCTGCCGCCCGGGCGGTCGCCGACGAGCACGAGCCCGATGACCCCGGACTCGCCGCGGAGCGGCACCGAGACCGCACGCTGCAGGCCGAGGTCAGACAGGAGCCCGTGCAGGGGGTCGCCCCGGTCGTCCACGCACAGAGAGCGGGCCGACGCCGCCCGCGCCTCGGCGAGCACCGCCGTCTCGCGATCCTTCCTCAGCGTGCGGGGCGCGAGCGGAGAGGTGCCGTCGCGCCCGACCGCGGCAACGAGAAGCGCCGCGCTGCGTCGCCGCGGCAGCAGCACGAGCCAGGCCGCGTCGGCGCCGGTGAGCGCGCGCGGCGCCGCGAGCAGCTCCAGCACGCCGGCGTTCCGGCCGGGCGCGTGGTGGGCGCGGCGGATCGCCTCGTAGAGGAGCCGCAGGCGGTGCAGGCGTCGGTGCTCGGAGGTCTGCGCCCGGACGGCCGCCGCGCACGGGAGCAGCGGCAGCAGGAGCAGGACGGCCGCGGGTCGCTGCGCACGGACGAGCTCGACCGCGGCGAGCGCGACGCCGATCGCAGCGGCGGCCGCCGTCGCGGACAGGAGACGTGGCGAGGCCGCCACGACGCGAGCCCTCCACGTGCCGCGCGTACCGGCCGTGGCGGGCGCGAGGCCCGCTGCCGGAGCATTCCGTATGCGGCCTGTCCGGCCGTCGAGATGTGCCGCCATCGACGTACGCCTCCCCGTTGTCGCCGGTCCGCAGTGCCGGCCCCAGTGCCCGTAGACTCGCCGCTCTCGTCGTCCCGCTCCCTCCCCCACCCGGGGGCTCTGGATCACTCGCGGGAGGGATCCAGGCCGGCAGCCGCGCTTGCGGCGCCGCGCGCTCAGAGCACGGTCGGCAGCACGGCGAACGCCGCTACGAGCACGCCGGCGAGTGCCACCGTTCCGACCACGCCTTGCCAGGCGAGGCGGTACGTCACGCGCAGGCCGGTCGCGAGCAGGGCGAGGCTCCAGGCCGCGAACGCGAGCCCGATCGCGACCACGAGCGCGTGCCCCGAGCCGGCGTCGCTCCCACCGGAGCGGAAGAAGTCGGAGCCGAACGCGACGAGAGCGACCGGGAGCGTGACGGCGAGCGAGAGCGCGAGCGGTACGCAGGCGAACGCGAGCACGTGGCGGGCGCGCCGCGCGGGGGCGTCGACCCCCATGCCACGCGCCCCGAGCCAGACGGCGAGGCCGAGCAGGAAGTAGCCGCCGAAGCCGTAGAGCAGGCCGCCGATGAACGTCACGACCGCCAGCACGAGCCCGTCGATCGACGCATCGTCGAGCTGGACGGCCCACGCCGGCGTGAGGATGATCCCGGCCATGCCCGCGACGACGACGATCGCCAGGATCGGCTCCGAGCGTGCCTGCACGTCGACGTCGTCGTCCTCGCGCAGAGCGGCGAAGACCTCGGCAGGGCGCGTCAGCACCCGCGGCACCCGCCGCCACCAGGCGCGCACGGCCGCCTGCGCCTCGTCCGATCCGAGCAACGCCTCACGGTCGGCGACCGCACCGGGCTTCGCTGGCTGCTCGCTCACACGACGAGCGTAGCTCGCAGGGCACTTCCGCGCGTTCCTTCGCCGTGCGAGACTTGCGACGTGCCGGACGTCACGTGCGCCGCCTGCGGCGCGGACAACGAAGGGGGCCGCAAGTTCTGCGGCGAGTGCGGAGGCGCGCTCGCCCGTGCCTGCCCATCGTGCGGCACGGCGAACGCCGCGGGCGTGAAGTTCTGCGGCGAGTGCGGCACGTCGCTGGCAGCGTCGTCGGGATCCGGGCCGAAGGCCGCCGCTCCCATCGCGGAGCGCCGGCTCGTCTCCGTCCTGTTCGCCGACCTCGTCGGCTACACCGCGCTCTCCGAGGGGCGCGACTTCGAGGACGTACGCGAGCTCCAGTCGCGGTACTTCGAGACGGCGCGCACCGTGATCGAGCGCTACGGCGGCACCGTCGAGAAGTTCATCGGCGACGCCGTGATGGCGCTCTGGGGCGCCCCGGTGGCGAGGGAGGACGACGCGGAGCGAGCGGTGCGCGCCGCGCTCGACCTCGTCGACGCCGTCGAGGCCCTGGCCGGCGACAGCGGCGTCGACGAGCTCCGGCTGCGGGCCGGCGTCCAGACCGGTGAGGCGGCCGTCGCGATCGCGACGGAGACGCAGGGCATGGTCACCGGCGACCTGGTCAACACCGCCTCGCGCATCCAGGGTGCGGCGGAGCCGGGAACGGTGCTCGTCGGCGATCCCACACGACGTGCGTCGCAGGCAGCGATCGCGTATGCCGACGCGGGTGAGCATCGGCTCAGGGGAAAGGCGGAGCCGCTTCACCTCTGGCGGCCGCTGCGGGTGGCGGCGCAGCGTCGCGGAGAGAGACGGTCGGTGGGCCTCGAGGCCCCGTTCGTCGGCCGCGCGTCGGAGCTCCGGCTCGTCAAGGATCTCTTCCACACGAGTGCCGACGAGCGGCGCTCGCGACTGGTCTCCGTGCTCGGCGTCGCGGGCATCGGGAAATCCAGGCTGTCGTGGGAGTTCGAGAAGTACGTCGACGGCCTCGCGACAGACGTCTGGTGGCACCGCGGGCGGTGTCTCTCCTACGGCGACGGCGTCGCCTACTGGGCGCTGGGGGAGATGGTGCGCAGCCGCGCGAAGATCCTCGAGGAGGAGGACGCCGCGAGTGCCACGGCCAAGCTGCGGGCGACGCTCGAGGCACACGTCGAGAACCCCGAGGAGCGCGCCTGGATCGAGCCGAGGCTGCTCCATCTGATCGGGCTCGCCGAGCGGAGCGCCCCGGACCGCGAGGATCTCTTCTCCGCCTGGCGGCGCTTCTTCGAGCGCCTGGCCGAGCAGGGGCCGCTGGTGATGGTGTTCGAGGACATCCACTGGGCCGACGAGGGTCTGATCGCCTTCGTCGAGTACCTGCTCGACTGGGGTAGGCATCACCCCATCTTCGTTCTCGCGCTCGCACGTCCCGAGCTGGCGGACCGCCATCCGGGCTTCCCGGGGACGACGCGCAGCGCAACCACGCTGCCACTCGAGCCACTTGTCGACGAGGCGATGGACGAGCTCCTGACCGGGCTTGTCCCGGGGCTGCCCGACGACGTCCGCAGGCGCCTGCGCGACGCGGCCGACGGGGTCCCGCTGTACGCGGTCGAGACGGTGCGGATGCTTCGCGACCGTGGGCTGCTCGAGCAGGCGGGCGACGAGGTGGTGATCGCCGGGGACATGACGACGCTGGAGGTGCCCGAGACCCTGCACGCGCTGATCGCCTCCCGGCTCGACGCCGTGAGCGAACCGGAGCGCCGGCTGCTGCAGGACGCGTCCGTGCTGGGCAAGACGTTCAGCGAACGCGGCCTGGCGACGCTCTCCGGGCTCGGCGAGGAGGAGGTGGAGCAGCTCGTGGCAAGCCTCGTGCGCAAGGAGCTGCTCGCTGTCGAGACGGACCCGTTCTCGCCCGAGCGCGGGCAGCTCGGCTTCCTGCAGGCGCTCGTGCAGCGCGTCACCTACGAGACGATCGCGCGGCGCGATCGTCGCCGGCGGCACCTGGCCGCGGCGCGATTCCTCTCCGGCGACGCCGGCATCGACCCGGACGAGATCGCCGAGGTG
Source organism: Gaiella occulta (assembly GCF_003351045.1). GTDB lineage: Bacteria > Actinomycetota > Thermoleophilia > Gaiellales > Gaiellaceae > Gaiella > Gaiella occulta. The sequence goes on along the minus strand of NZ_QQZY01000009.1, from coordinate 50,120 downwards.
ATCGCCTCGCACTACCTCGACGCACACGAGGCCGACCCGGACGCGGACGACCGCGACGAGGTACGCGCGGAGGCACGGCGCTGGTTCACGCGAGCGGCCGACCGCGCGGCGTCGCTGGCCGCATCCCTCGAGGCGCAGCGCGCGTTCGAGCGGGCCGCCGACCTCGCCGGCGAGCAGACGGAGCGAGGCCGTTCGCTCGCGCGTGCCGGCGAGCTCGCAGTGATGGGCGGTCGCGTCGAGGAGGCGCTGCCGCTGCTCGAGGAGGCGATCGAGATCCTCGGCGCCGTCGACCTGCGAGCCGAGGCCGCCGCGGCGCAGGTTCGGCTCGGGGAGGTGCTCTTCTTCACGGGCCGTGGCGAGGAGGCTGTGGCCAGGCTCGAGAGAGCGCTCGAGGCTCACGAGGCGGAAGGCGACCAGGCCGCTATCGCGACCGTCTCGGCGCAGCTCGCGCGGTTCCTCTTCTTCGAGGTGCGCCCCGACGAGGCGATGCCGCACGTCGAGCGCGCTCTCGAGCTGAGCGAGCGGCTGCGCCTCGACGACGTCGTCGTCGAGGCGCTGATCAACAAGGGTCTCCTGCTCCAGCGCCGCCCCAACGAGAGCCTCGGCCTGATGCGGCAGGCGCTCGTGCTGGCGGAGGAGTCGGGCGCCGAGCGCGGGGCGTTGCGAGCGTGCATGAACCTCAGCTACTTGCTCGCCCTGTCGGGGCGCCGAGCCGAGGCCGAACGGGTCATCGAGCAAGGCATCGCGCTGGCACGACGCCGGGGCGACCGGCTCTGGGAGCGGAGCCTGACGACCAACCTGGTCAGCGGGTACCTCGTGTCGGGCCGCTGGGACGATGCCGAACGAGCCGCTGCCGAGATGCCCGAGGACGGGTCGATCGCCCCCGATCCGGTGCACGCGTCCATGGCGCTCGACCTCGCCACGATCGCGCTCGCCCGAGGAGAGCGCGAGCGCGTGATCGAGCTGACCCGCGAGCTCGCGACATGGCGCAGGATGGCGAACATCCAGGCCCGCGAGGTCGGCGTCTGGGCGAGAGCGCTACTTGCGCTGGCCGAGGACAGATCGGCCGACGCGCTCGCCGAGTGCACGGCCGCCCTTCGTGACGCCGAGTTCGTCAGCCACCCGGTCGGGGTAGAGGTGATGACCGAGATCGGCTGCGAAGCGGCGCAGGCGATGGGCTCGACCGATTCGATGGTCGAGATCCTCGAGCTCGCACGCGCCGCTCCAATCGACGCGACCGCATCCCTGGAGGCGCGCTGCAAGCTGCAGCAGGCACGTGTGGCGGCGCTGCGCGAGGAGGACGAGCCGCCGTACGAGGCGGCGGTCATCGCGCTGCGCGAAATCGAGGAGCCGTTCTGGGTCGCGAGCGCGCTGCTGGAGCAGGCGGAATGGCTCGCCGCGCAGGGTCGCATGGACGAAGCGGCGCCGCTCGTCGCCGAGGCGCACGAGACGTTCGCGCGCCTGCGCGTGCCGCCGAAGCTCGAGCGCGTCGAGCGTCTCGAGGCGCTCTACGCGACGAGCTCGACGTCCGCGCCAACCAGCAGGTAGGTCGGCAGCGCCCGGCGGTCGAGTGTGACGAGCGTGGCGTCGTTCGACGCTGCCGTGATCGCGATCAGGCCGTCGTAGGTCCGACCGCCGGACACCCCGAGCTCCTCGAGGCGTGCGAGGGCCAGGCGCTGGGCGGCCGCGGTCAACCCGAGCCAGCGGTCGGCGAACCAGTCTTCGAGAAACACTCGAACCTCATGGGCGCCTGCTCGCTCCGGGGGAGGCAGGCGGGTCAGAACCGAATACGCCTCGAACGCGGCGTGAGAGACGATCGCCGGGCGCCCGCGGAGCGCCCGCCGGGCTCGAGCGTGATGCTCGTGCCACGGCGCGAACGCAGCGATGCCGACGCTGGAATCCGCCGCCTTCAGCGCCGCACCTGCTCGAGCACCTCACGGACACGCTCCGCTGTGAGCACGGGCATCTCGCGGTCGGTGGCTGCGACCAGGTGACCGTCAGCCCCGCGTTCGAGCCACATGTGCGTTGGAGGCGTCTCGATCTCGAGTCGCCCGTCTACGGCGGAGATCTCGAGCTCCTGCCCGGCCTGCAAACCGAGCTCGTCGCGGAGCGCCTTGGGCACCACGATCCGCCCCGCCTTGTCGATGGTAGTTCTCATGGTAGAAGAATACCATCACATATGCCACATCGAGGGATACCGCCCCGCCGGCCCTGGCGCCCCGTCAGGCGGCCGCAGCGGCGGGTTGCGCGAGCACGTTGCGGAGAAACCGCCCCGTGTAGGAGCCCTCGACCGCGGCCACCTCTTCCGGCGTGCCGGCGGCGATCAGCTCGCCTCCCTCCTCCCCGCCCTCCGGCCCCAGGTCGACCACCCAGTCGGCCTGCTTGATCACGTCCAGGTTGTGCTCGATCACGAGCACCGTGTTACCGCTGTCGACGAGCCGCTGCAAGACCTCCAGCAGCTTCTCGATGTCGGCGAAATGCAGGCCCGTCGTCGGCTCGTCGAGGATGTAGAGCGTCCGCCCCGTCGCCACCTTCGACAGCTCGGAGGCGAGCTTCACCCGCTGCGCCTCACCGCCCGACAGCGTCGTCGCCGGCTGGCCGAGGCGGATGTAGTCGAGCCCGACGTCGTGCAGCGTCTGCAGGCGCCGCCGGATCTTCGGGATCCTCGCGAAGAACGCGAGCGCCTCCTCGACGGACATCTCGAGCACGTCCGCGATCGACTTGCCCTTGAAGCGCACCTCGAGCGTCTCCTTGTTGTAGCGCCTGCCGTGGCAGGTCTCGCAGGGAACGTAGACGTCGGGCAGGAAGTGCATCTCGATCTTGATCTGCCCGTCGCCCTTGCACGTCTCGCAGCGCCCGCCGCGCACGTTGAAGGAGAAGCGCCCCGGCTTGTAGCCGCGCACCTTGGCCTCCGGCGTCAGCGAGTAGAGCTCGCGCACGTGCGTGAACAGGTCGGTGTAGGTGGCGGGGTTCGAGCGCGGCGTGCGGCCGATCGGCGTCTGGTCGATGTCGATGACCTTGTCGAACACCTCGATGCCCTCGACGTCGTCGTGCTCCCCGGGCTTCACGCGCATCTTGTTGAGCCGGTTGGCGAGCGCCTTGTAGACGATCTCGTTCACGAGCGTCGACTTGCCGGAGCCGGACACGCCGGTGACGCAGACGAACTTGCCGACGGGGAACTCGACGTCGATCCCCTTGAGGTTGTGCTGGGCGGCGCCGCGCACGGTGAACACCCCGCGGTCGTCCTCGCGCCGCGGCGGAACGGCGATGCGCCGCCTGCCCGACAGGAACTCGCCGGTGACGGAGCCCGCCGTCTGCATCACGTCCTGCGCCGTTCCCTCGGCCACGACGTGGCCGCCGTGCTCGCCGGCGCCGGGGCCCATGTCGACGATCCAGTCGGCGGTGCGCATCATCTGCTCGTCGTGCTCGACGACGAGCACCGTGTTGCCGAGCGCCTTGAGCCGCTCGAGCGTGGCGATGAGGCGGTCGTTGTCGCGCTGGTGCAGGCCGATCGACGGCTCGTCGAGGATGTAGAGCACGCCGACGAGCTGGGAGCCGATCTGCGTCGCGAGCCGCAGCCGCTGCGCCTCGCCGCCCGACAGCGTCTTCGCGGCGCGGTCGAGCTGCAGGTAGCCGACGCCGACGTCGGAGAGGAAGGTGAGCCGCTCGCGAATCTCCTTCACGATGCGGCGGCCGATCAGCTCCTCGGTGGGCGTCAGCTCGAGCTCGCCGAGGAAGCGCAGCGCCCCCTCCACCGAGAGACGGGTGAACTCGTGGATCGAGCGGCCGCCGACGGTGACCGCGAGCACCGCCGGCTTGAGGCGCGCGCCGCCGCAGTCGGGACACGGCCGGAAGCTCATGTACTCCTCGATGCGCTCGCGCTGCTGCGCGGAGTCGGTCTCGCGATAGCGCCGCTCGAGGTTGCGGACGATGCCCTCGAAGGCCATCGCGTACTGGCGCTTGCGGCCCATGCGGTTGCGGTACTGCACGAGGATGCGGTCGCCGCCGGTGCCGTGCAGGAACCGGTTCTGCTGCTCCTCGCCGAGGTCGCGCCACGGCAGGTCGATGTCGATCTCGTAGCGTTCGGCGATCGCCTGGATGACGCCCTCGTAGAAGCTCGAGCTGCCGACCGACCACGGCACGAGCGCCCCGTCGGCGATCGAGACGGACGTGTCGGGCACGAGCATGTCCGGGTCGATCTCGAGCTGGGCGCCGAGGCCGGTGCAGCGCGGGCAGGCGCCGTGCGGCGCGTTGAACGAGAAGATGCGCGGCTCGAGCTCGGGCAGCGAGACGCCGTGCTCGGGACAGGCGAAGTTCTCGGAGAAGAGGAGGCTGTCGCCGTCGATCACGTCGACGGCGACGAGGCCCTCGGCGAGCGCCGTCGCCGTCTCCACCGACTGGGTCAGCCGCTGGCGCAGATCCGGCTTCATCACGAGCCGGTCGACGACGACCTCGATCGCGTGCTTGAACTTCTTGTCGAGGACGATCTCCTCCTCGAGCAGCCGCTGCTCGCCGTCGACCTTGACGCGCGTGAATCCGTCGCGGCGCAGCTCCTCGAGCACGTCGCGGAACTCGCCCTTGCGGTCGCGCACGATCGGGGCGTTGACGGTGAAGCGCGTCCCCTCCGGCAGCGCGAGGATCTGCTCGACGATCTGGTCGAGGCTCTGGCCGGCGATCGGCCGCCCGCAGACAGGGCAGTGGGGCCGCCCGACCCGGGCGTAGAGCAGGCGCAGATAGTCGTAGATCTCGGTCACGGTGCCGACGGTCGAGCGCGGGTTGCGCGACGTCGTCTTCTGGTCGATCGAGATCGCCGGCGAGAGCCCGTCGATCGAGTCGACGTCCGGCTTCTCCATCATCTGCAGGAACTGGCGCGCGTAGGCGGAGAGCGACTCGACGTAGCGCCGCTGGCCCTCCGCGTAGATCGTGTCGAAGGCGAGCGACGACTTGCCCGAGCCGGAGAGTCCCGTGATGCAGATGAGCGCGTTGCGCGGCAGGCGCACGGTGACGTCCTTGAGGTTGTGCTCGCGGGCGCCGTGGACGACGAGCTCTTCGACGGGCATCGCGAGCGAGTCTAGCGCGGCGATCCTGATCGAACAAGTGTTCGCCAGAGCGCCTTGTCGGCGCCCGGGGTCAGGCCCCGGGTCAGGCTTTGGCGCGGCGGCGGGCGAAGATGAGGCCGCCGAGCGTGAAGCCGAGCCCGAAGGTGCCGACGGCGAACGCGCCGACGGCGATGACCTTGCGCCACATCGACATCTGCTGCCAGCGGCCGAGCGCCTCCCGCTCCTCGTCGGTCAGCTCCTCGCCGCGCCGCTGCTTGCGCAGCGCGCCGCCCGCCTGGAGGCCCAGGTAGAGGTCGTCGAAGATCTCCGGCGACTGCTCGGACATACCGCGAGTGTATAGCCTCATGCGGCCGTGACCGGTTGCGCGATCCACTTCTCCGACCTGCACCGAGGCGTCCGCGAGACGTCGGCGCTCGACGACGCGCTCGTGGCACTGTGTCACGATCTCGCCCCGGTGCTCGCGATCGCGAGCGGCGATCTCTCCAACCGCGGCCGCGTGCAGGAGCTGCGGCGTGCGAAGGCGCTGCTCGACCGCCTGCCGGCACCGGTGCTCGCCGTGCCCGGCAACCACGACATCCCGTACACGCTGCCCGGCCGCGTCACGCGCCCGTGGCGCGCGTTCGAGGAGGTGTTCGGGAGCGTGCAGCCCGTCGTCACGGCGCCGGGAATCGTCGCCTGCGGGCTCAACTCGGTGCGCCCGTGGCGGCACCAGGGAGGCCGCCTGCCAGGCGACGGGCCCGGCAGGGCCGCGGAGGCGTTCGCCGCCGCGGACGCCGGCGCGCTGCGGGTCGTCGTGCTGCACCACCACCTCGCCGGGGCGCCGTGGCGCGCCGCGCGCAAGCTCCCGCTGAAGCGCCGCGACGCGGCGCTCTCCGCGCTCGCCGCGAGCGGCGCGGAGCTGATCGTGGGCGGGCACATCCACCAGAGCTCGGTCGTCGAGCGCCACGAGTTCGAGGCGGTGGACGCCCCTCGCGGCAGGTCGGTCGTGCTCGCGACGGCGCCGGGACTCGGTCGGCCACGCCCGCGGCGGACGGGCGAGGCGCAGGGCCTGCACGTCGTCCGCTGGACGGCACGCGAGCTCGCGGTCGAGACGCATGTCTGGGACGGCGGCGCCTTCGTGCGGACCGCGACGCGGACGTTCCCCCGCGGCTGACAGCGACGGCGCGGCGCCGGGGACGTCCCGGATAGTCTCCCCGCGAGCGCCGGGAGCGGACGAGACGAGGAGGAGCGCGTGGACGCGAAGCTCGCCGAGCTGAAGCGGCGGCTGGCAGAGGTGGACGACCTCCGCTCGGCTGCCGCCGTGCTCGACTGGGATCAGATGGTGCTGATGCCGCCGGCGGGGGCCGCCGTCCGCGCCGAGCGGCTGGCGACGTTGCAGCGCGTCGCACACGAGCGCTTCGTCGACGGCCGCATCGGCGAGCTGCTCGAGGAGCTGCGCCCGCTCGAGCAGTCGCTCCCCCACGACGCCGACGACGCCTGCCTCGTCCGCGTCACGCGCACGGACTGGGAGAAGGCGCGCCGCGTCCCCGCCGACCTCGCGGCGGAGATGGCGAAGGCGTCCTCGGAGGGCATGGAGGCATGGGCCGCGGCGCGTGCCGCCGGCGACTACGCGGCGTTCCGGCCCTGGCTCGACCGCCACCTCGCGTTGAAGCACGCGTACGTCGAGTGCTTCGAGCCGGCGGCGGACCCGTACGACATCCTGCTCGACGATTTCGAGCCGGGCACGACCACGGCCGAGGTGCGCGCCGTCTTCGACCGCCTCAAGGAGGAGCTCGTCCCTCTCATCGCGGCGCTGCGGGACAGCGCCGTCGACCCTCTGCCGCCGGGGCCGTACCCCGTGGAGGCACAGCGCGCGCTGGGGCTCGAGGCCATGACCGCGCTCGGATTCGAGCCGTCCTCGTTCCGGCTCGACTCGAGCGTGCACCCGTTCTGCACGAGCTTCGCGATCAGCGACATCCGGGTCACGGCCCGCTACGACGAGGGCGACCTCGAGTCGCTGTTCACCTGCCTGCACGAGATCGGGCACGGCCTCTACGAGCGCGGCATCAGCCCGGAGCTCGAGCGCACGCCGCTCGCGTCCGGCTGCTCGTCGGGCCTGCACGAGTCGCAGAGCCGGCTGTGGGAGAACGTCGTTGGGCGCTCGCTGCCGTTCTGGCGCTGGTTCCACCCGCGCCTGCAGGCCGCCTTCCCGGGGGTGCTCGGCGACATGCCGCTCGAGGCCTGCTACCGCGCCGTCAACCGCGTGAGCCCGTCGTTCATCCGTGTCGACGCCGACGAGGTCACCTACGGCATGCACATCATCCTCCGCTTCGAGCTCGAGCAGGAGCTGCTCGCGGGCACGCTCTCGAGCGCCGATCTGCCGGAGGCGTGGAACGCCCGCTTCGAGGAGTACCTGGGGCTCGCCGTCCCGGAGGATCGCCTCGGGGTGCTGCAGGACGTGCACTGGTCGGGCGGCGCATTCGGCTACTTCCCGACCTACCAGCTCGGCAACGTGATGAGCGTGCAGATCTGGGAGGCGGCGCGCGCCGCGCTCCCGGGCCTCGAGGAGCAGTTCGAGCAGGGCGACTTCTCGGCCCTCGGCGCCTGGCTGCGGGAGAACCTCTACGCGCTCGGCCGCAAGCTGACCCCGAAGGAGACGCTCGAGCGCGTGGTGGGCGGGCCGCTCGACCCGGAGCCGTACCTGCGCTACCTGCGGGAGAAGTACGGGGCAGGCGCGAGCCGGTAGTCGATCCCACGGAGCTCCGGCGGCGACGAGCCCTGTCTCGTACGCGGCGACGACGGCCTGGACGCGCTCGCGGAGACCGAGCTTCGCGAGGATGCGCGCGACAAGGGACTTGACGGCCGACGACTCGACGAACAGCTCGGCGGCGATCCCGGCGTTGGAGTGGCCGCGGGCAACGAGGCGGAGGACGTCGAGCTCCCGCGGGGCCGGCTCGTCGAGACCGCTCGGCGCTGCTTGACGTTCCTGCACATGGGACGAGGCCGGCCGCCGTCTGTCTCGCCCCTCCTCGGGCGGGCGAGCGCGCTCTCGCCTACGCGAGCTCGAGGTCGGTCTGCGCGAAGTCGTCTCCGAGGCAGAGGAGTGGATCATCGGCGACCTTCGCGATCGCGTAGGTGAGGCAGTCGCCGAGGCTCAGCCCGGCCGCATGCCGCCCCTTGCCGTAGCTGACGACCGCGATCAGCGCCGACGAGTCGACGATCACCAGCCGTCCGGACCGATGCCGAGAATCTCCTCGCGCTCCGCCTTCGTACGCGGCGGCCGGCCGCGCTCGCTCTCCGGCACGAGTGGCCAGATCTCTCCCCCTCGAAGACCCTGCGGGTCCTTGCCGCCCGCTCCTCCTGGGTCTCTCGTGCACGACGACGGTCGCGTCGCTCCCGTAGGGCAACGGTGATCGCCGTGGTCTTCGACTCCCCGGCCATCTGCGCCACCCGGCCGCCAGGTGCTCGGCCTCGGGATTCTTGATGTTCAGTGCCTCTTGATGTTCAGCGCCTCTTGATGTTCAGTGCCATGGCGTGCTGGTAGAAGATCTGCTGTAAAGGTTCAACGAGTCTCGGCCAGCGCCTGCAGCTCGCGCCGCAGCTCCTTGATCTCGTCGCGCAGCTTGGCGGCGTACTCGAAGCGGAGCTCCTCCGCGGCCGCGAACATCTCCTCCTCGAGCGTGATCACGAGCTTCTCCATCTCGCCACGGTCCATCCCCTCCACCTTCGCCTTGCCACGCCGTCGGCGACCCGGCACCGTCGGCGACTCCAGCGAGAGGAACTCCGCGATGTCCGACACGCCCTTGCTGATGCTCTCCGGCGTGATCCCGTGCTCGGCGTTGTAGGCGAGCTGCGTCGCACGGCGGCGGTTCGTCTCGCCGAGCGCGCCCTCGATCGCCTCCGTCACCTTGTCGGCATACAACACGACCCTGCCGTTCACGTTCCGCGCCGCGCGGCCGATCGTCTGCAGCAGCGCGGTCTTCCCGCGCAGGAACCCCTCCTTGTCGGCGTCGAGGATCGCCACCAGCGACACCTCCGGCAGGTCCAACCCCTCACGGAGCAGGTTCACCCCGACGAGCACGTCGTACTCGCCGAGGCGCAGCTCGCGAATGACCTGGATCCGCTCCAGCGTGTCGATCTCCGAATGGAGATAGCGCGCCTTGACCCCCGCCTCGAGCAGGTAGTCCGTCAGATCCTCCGACATCTTCTTCGTCAGCGTCGTCACCAGCACCCGCTCGCCCATCTCCTCGCGGCGCCGGATCTCACCCAGCAGATCGTCGATCTGGTTGCGCGTCGCGCGCACCTCCACCTCCGGATCGACGATCCCCGTCGGCCGGATCAGCTGCTCCGACACCACCGCCGACTCCCGCAGCTCGTACGCGCCCGGCGTCGCCGACACGAACACCGCCTGCCCGACCTTCTGCAGGAACTCGTCGAAGCGCAGCGGCCGGTTGTCGAGCGCCGACGGAAGCCGGAAGCCGAAGTCGACGAGCGTCTGCTTGCGCGAGCGGTCGCCCTCGTACATGCCGCCGATCTGCGGCACCGTCTGGTGCGACTCGTCGATGAAGCAGACGAAATCGGACGGGAAATAGTCGAGCAGCGTGCTCGGTGCCGAGCCGGGAGGCCTGCCCTCGAGGATGCGCGAGTAGTTCTCGATGCCGTTGCAGAAGCCGAGCTCCTTCATCATCTCCATGTCGTACTCGGTGCGCTGGCGGATCCGGTGCGCCTCCAGCATGCGGCCCTCCGACTCGAACCTCGCGATCTGCGCGTCGAGCTCGGCCCTGATGCCGTCCATCGCCGCCTCGATCGTGGGCTTCGAGGTCACGTACTGCGTCGCCGGGAACAGGGTGAGCGTGTCGAGCTTGGCGTACACCTCGCCCGTGAGCGGGTCGAAATGCGTGATCTGCTCCACCTCGTCGCCGAACATCGAGATGCGATAGGCGGTCTCGGCGTACGCCGGCTGCACCTCGATCACGTCGCCCTTGACGCGGAAGCGCCCGCGCCCGAGCAGCGTGTCGTTGCGCACGTACTGGGTGTCGACGAGCTTGCGCAGCAGCGCGTCGCGATCGTGCTGCTCGCCCACGTGCAGGATGACGACGCGCTTCTCGTACTCCTCCGGCGAGCCGAGGCCGTAGATGCAGGAGACGGACGCGACGATGACGACGTCGCGGCGGGAGAGCAGCGACGAGGTGGCGGCGTGGCGCAGCCGGTCGATGTCGTCGTTGCGGGACGAGTCCTTCTCGATGTAGAGGTCGGCCTGCGGGACGTACGCCTCGGGCTGGTAGTAGTCGTAGTAGGAGACGAAGTACTCGACGGCGTTGTCGGGGAAGAACTCCCGAAACTCGTTGCAGAGCTGCGCGGCGAGCGTCTTGTTGTGCGCGATCACGAGCGCCGGCCGCTGCAGCTGCTCGATGATCCATGCCATCGTCGCCGTCTTGCCGGTGCCGGTGGCGCCGAGCAAGGTCTGGAAGCGGTTGCCTGCCCGCAGCGACGCCGTCAGCTCCGCGATCGCCTTCGGCTGGTCTCCCGTGGGCCGGTAGGCGGCCGTGACGCGCAGGTCGGGCACCGACGAAGCCTAGCCGCCCCGGCGCGGCGTCTACGATGCCGCGCTGATGGGCCGTCTCCTCCTTCTCCTCCTCGCCGTCGCGCTGCTCCCGGCGGCGCCCGCCGCCGCCGGCGCAGATACGCTCTCGCTCTCGAAGGAGGCCTTCTCGCCGCGGGGGGCCCGAAGCGTCCGGGTCGAGGTGACGCTCGAGCGGCCGCTGCGCGTCGGCGTGCGACTCGTCCAGCGCGGACGACCACTCGGGTGGCTCGCGGCGCCGCAGCCCCGCCGCTTCCTCTCGCTGCGCTGGCACGGGAGGCTGAACGGCTCCCGCCTCGGCGACGGGCGCTACGAGATCGAGGTCGTCGAGCCCGGCACGGGGCGCGTGCTCGCCGCCCGGCCGCTGCGGGTCGACACGGTTGCGCCGCAGCTCCGCCGCCTGCGCGCGTACACGCGCTCGGCACGCCCGTTCCACGGAGACGGCGCGCTCCTCACCACGATCTCGCCGAACGGCGACCGCCTGCGCGACGCCGCCAAGGTGGGCTTCACGCTCGGCGAGCGCGCAACGGTGCGCTTCCGCGTCACGCGCACGCTCAGCTCGCCCACGACCGTGTACGAGAAGACGGCCACGCTCGGGCCCGGCCGGCACGCGTTCACCTGGTTCCCGCCGCCGGGCACGCCGCCGAGGACGTACCTCGTGCTGCTCGACGTGGTCGACGAGGCAGGCAACCGGCGCGCCTACGGTGCCACGAACGCCGAGACCGGACGGCGGCCGGCATCGCCCGTCGTGCGCGTGCTCGGCGTCGACGCCGGCTTCACGCGCGAGAGCTACGCGCCCGGAGAGACGGCGATGCTGCGCGTCGAGACCGACGCGCCCTCGCTCGACCTCCAGCTCTTCCGCGCCGGGCCCGAGGACGTGCCGACCTACGACGACACGTTCATGAACGGCGTCCCGCTCGGCGACCCGGTGACCCTGCCGTGGTCGAGCCTCGACGGCCCGACGACCCTGCCCGTCCCGATCGGGCCGTGGGCGTCGGGCGTCTACTTCGCCAGGCTGACGGCGCCCGATGGTCGCATCGGCTTCGCGCCCTTCGTCGTCCGCCCCGCCCAGCTCGGGTCGACGCGCGTCGCGGTGGTCATCCCGACCAACACGTGGCAGGCGTACAACTTCCGCGACGAGGACGGCAACGGCTGGGGCGACACGTGGTATGCGAAGGGAGCGCAGAGCACCGTCCGCCTCGGCCGCGCGTTCCTGCGCCGCGGCGTGCCGCCTCAGTACCGCAAATACGACCTCGGCTTCCTGCGCTGGCTCGCCCAGCGCGGCAAGCAGCCCGACTACCTGACCGAGACGGATCTCGAGGTGCTCGACAGCGGCGACACGCTCGCCCGCCTCTACGACCTCGTCGTCTTCGGCGGCCACACCGAGTACGTGACGCCGAAGGAGGTCGACGTCGTGCAGCGCTACCGCGATCTCGGCGGCAACCTCATGTTCCTGTCGGCGAACAACTTCTTCTGGCAGGTGCGACGCTCCGGGGGCGTGCTGCGGCGCGTTCGCAGGTGGCGTGACCTCGGCCGCCCCGAGTCGGCGCTGATCGGCGTCCAGTACCGCGCCAACGACGACGGCAGGATGCAGCGGCCGTACGTCGTCCGCGGCGCCGAGGCTGCGCCGTGGCTGTTCCAGGGCACGGGCCTGGCGACGGGTTCCACCTTCGGAGAGGAGCTCGGCGGCTACGGGATCGAGATCGACGCGACGACAGCGGCCAGCCCGCCCGGCACGATCGTCCTGGCCGAGATCCGGGATCTCTACGGCCCCGGCTTCACCGCGCAGATGACCTACTACGAGACGCCGGCGGGAGCAAGAGTGTTCGCCGCCGGCACGATCGACTTCGGCGGAACGGCGCTGCTGCCGTCGGTCTCGCGCATGCTCGACAACCTCTGGAACAGGCTCAGCGCCCCGTAGGCCCCTGCGTCCGGGATACAGTTCCCCCGTGCCTGCCACGACCCGCCGCGGCCTGCTCGGCGGCGTCGCAGCCGCGCTCGTGGGCGTCGCGCTCGCGCCGCGCGCGGCGCTCGGCGCCCGCGCGCTGGCCCCGTCCCTGCAGCGGCTCTCGGTCCGCAACCTGGGCCGGCGCTACGCCGGCGACCGTGAGCTGTTCGCCACGGTCGCGCCGGGCAGCGAGGGAGGCGGCACCGTCGCCGTCGCGTTCCGGCTGCGCAGACGCGCCACCGTCCGGCTCGAGGCGGTGCGGACGGCGCTGCGCTCGAGCGCCGTGGCCTGGCAGCAGGAGGCCGTCCTCGGCGCCGGCGCACACCGGCTGACGTGGACGCCGACTGCGGGAACGCCGGTCGGCTCGTACGTGATGCGCCTCACGATCGAGGAGTCCGGACGCGCACGGAAGGTGCTCGGCGGGCGGCGCCCGCTGTCGGCCGACCGGCAACGCGCGCCGGTCGTGCGCGTGCTGGGCGTCGAGGCCGCGTTCGCACGGCGCTCGTACAGCCCCGGCGAGCCGATGGCGCTGACGATCTTCGCCGACGCTCCCGCGCTGATGCTCACGTTCCTGCACTGCGGCGCGGAGGCGGTGAGCACCGATCGCGGCGACGAGATGACGGGCGTCCCGATGGGAGATCCCGCCCGCCTCGACTGGGCGGGCAAGCGCTCGGGCCCGGTGACGATCACGGTCCAGGGCGGCGAGGGCTGGGCGAGCGGGCTCTACGCCGCCCGGCTGCAGGCCGACGACGGCCGCGTCGGCTTCGCGCCGTTCGTCCTGCGCCCGAAGACGCTCGGCGCGACCCGCGAGGCGGTCGTCCTGCCCACGAACACGTGGCAGGCCTACAACCTCTACGACCGAGACGGGGACGGCTGGGGCGACACGTGGTACGCAGGCGGCAGCCCCGCGGTCGACCTCACGCGCCCCTACCGCGACCGGGGCGTGCCGCCGCGCTACAAGCGCTACGACCTCGGCTACCTGAAGTGGCTGCAGTGGACGGATCGCAGGCCGGACATGCTCGCCGACGACGACCTCGAGGCGTTCGCGTCCGGCGACGACCTGCGGCGCCTCTACGACCTCGTCGTCTTCCCCGGTCACAGCGAGTACGTCAGCGAGCACGCATACGACGTCGTCGAGCGCTTCCGCGATCTCGGCGGCCGGCTGATCTTCCTGTCGGCGAACAACTTCTTCTGGAAGGTCGAGAAGCAGGGCGACCTCATGCGCCGGGTGAAGCTCTGGCGCGATCTCGGCCGGCCCGAGGCACGGCTGTGCGGCGTGCAGTACCGCGCCAACGACGGCGGCGGCAAGCAGGGGCCGTTCTCCGTCGTCGCGGCGGAGGCGGCCCCCTGGCTGTTCGAGGGCACCGGCCTCGCCAACGGGTCGACGCTCGGCGATACGGTCGGCGGCTACGGCATCGAGATCGACATGACGACGCCCGACTCGCCGCCCGGCACGAAGGTGCTGGCCCTGATCCCGAGCCTGTTCGGGCCGGGGCTGAATGCCGAGATGACCTACTACGAGACGGCGGCCGGGGCGCGCGTGTTCTCCGCGGGAGCGCTCGACTTCGGCGGCTCGGCGACCTTCTGGCCGGTCAGGCGGATGCTCGACAACCTCTGGCGCCACATGCTCGAGGACGCGCCGCGGGCACCTGCCTGACACGAGCCGCAGCGAGCGCCTGCCACGACCGGCGCCGGGGGGCCCGAGACGATCGGGCGCTTCACGGGCACGGTGTTCGACGGCATCGTGGCGCAGCGCGCGCTCGGTTTCGACACGCTCGCGCCCGGCGTGCTCGTCGCGCTCGCCGGCAGCGCTATCGCACCCCCAGCTCGGCGGCGTAGGCGGACGCGTACACCTTCTTGACGCGCTCGACCTTGGCGACATAGTCCCTGGTCTCGGGGAACTGGATGTCGAGCCCGCGGCGGCGCCAGCGGTCGACGTTCCCCTGGCCCGCGTGGTAGGCGGCAAGGGCCGTGCGCTCGTCGCCGTAGCGCCTCAGCAGGGTGCGCAGGTACCACGAGCCGTAGCGCACGTTGATCTCCGGGACGTAGAGATCCTCGACCGTGAAGTGCTTGCCGCCGGTGCGGAGCGCGATGCCCTGCGCGGTGCCGGGAAGCAGCTGCATGAGGCCGATCGCGCCGGCCCCCGACGTCGCGCCCGCGTCGAACTTGCTCTCCGTGTAGATGACGGCGGCGAGCAGCGACGGGTCGAGGTCGTAGTTGCGCGAATGGGTGCGCACGATCTGCTCGTAGCGCAGCGGGTAGCGGAGCCGCTGTATGAGCTCCGGCTCGGAGCGCAGAGCGACGAGCGCCATGCCGCCGAGGGCGGCCGTGACGGCGGCGACGACGAGCAGGCGCCTCACGGGTCGTCGTTCGTCAACTCCGCCATGACGCCCGCGACGAAGGCGTCGAGATCCTCGAACGTGCCGGTGTTGACGTAGTGGAAGTCGGCCCGCTTGACCTTCTCGCGATCGTCGATCAGGCGTGCGTCCCTGTTGTCGAGCGGCGCGTGCCGGCGCTGCTCCCGCAGCTTGCGCGGCGCGGTGATCACGACGACCTTGTCGAAGCGCGCCTCGCCGCCCGACTCGTACAGCAGCGGCACCTCGGTGACGCACACCTTCGGGGCCGGCTCGACCGTGGCGAGCTGCTCCCGCCACTGCAGGTACTCGCGCGAGACGAGCGGGTGCAGGAGCGCTTCGAGGAACGCGAGCGCCTCGGCGTCGTCGAACACCACCCGCGCGATGCGCGCGCGGTCCGGGCGCCCGTCCTCGCCGAGGATCGACTCGCCGAGGCGCCGGACGAGCGCGGTCTTGACGTCGTCGTCCCGCGCGAGCAGATGGTGCACGATCTCGTCGCTCGAGACCGTCGCCGCGCCGTGGGCGCGGAAGGCGGCGAGCGCGGAGCTCTTGCCCGCGCCGATGCCGCCCGTGATCGCGACCGCGACCGGGCGGGACAAGGCGCTAGGCGGGCTCGTCGGCCGTGTCGGGGTCGGCGACCGGCTCGTCGGCGACCGGCTCGTCGGCGGCCGCTGCGGTGGTTGCCGGCGCCTCGATCGCGGCTGCGTCCCCTTCCGCGGCGCCCGCCTCGTCCGCCGCGGCGGGAGCGTCGCTCACGACGGCGACCGCGCCCTCGGCGATCTCCGCCTCACCGGCCCCGGCCAGCGCGACCGCGTCATCGCCCGTCACGGCGCCGCTCGTGGGGAACGCCTCCTCGGAGAGCCGGAGGTTCGGGGTCAGGTGCACCGACTCGCCGCCGTCGGCGCGCGGCAGCGGCTCGGCGCCCTCC
The DNA here is from genome assembly GCF_003351045.1 of Gaiella occulta. Taxonomy (GTDB): domain Bacteria; phylum Actinomycetota; class Thermoleophilia; order Gaiellales; family Gaiellaceae; genus Gaiella; species Gaiella occulta. The sequence continues at coordinate 34,270 of NZ_QQZY01000009.1, read as the reverse complement.
TCGACCCGTTTCAGCGAGAGCGAGAGGCGGCGGCGGTCGCCGTCGATCTCGAGGATGAGCACGTTGACGGGATCGCCCTGCGAGACGACCTCGCGCGGGTTCTCGACGTGGTGCTGGGCCAGCTCGGAGATGTGCACGAGGCCTTCGACGCCGGGCAGGATCTCGACGAACGCGCCGAAGGTGACGACCTTCGTGACGCGCCCCTCGACGACGTCGTTCTCGCTGTAGTGCTCGAGCACCTGCTGCCACGGATCCGACTGCGTCTGCTTGAGGCCGAGCGAGATGCGCTGGCGCTCGCGGTCGATGTCGAGCACCTTGACCTTGACGGTCTGGCCGATCTCGAGGATCTCGGACGGATGGTTGACATGGCTCCACGAGAGCTCCGAGATGTGTATGAGGCCGTCCATCCCGTCGAGGTCGACGAACGCGCCGAAGTCGACGATGTTGGAGATCTGGCCGTCGACCACGTCGCCGGGGTTGAGCCGGTCGAGGATCGCCTGGCGCATCTCCTTGCGCTCGTCCTCGAGGACGGCGCGACGCGAGAGCACGACGTTGTTGCGCGAGCGGTTGAGCTCGATCACCTTGCAGCGGAGCTCCTTGCCGAGGAACTCGTCCAGGTCCTGGACGCGGCGGATGTCCACGAGCGAGGCCGGCAGGAAGCCGCGGACGCCGAGATCGAGGATGAGGCCGCCCTTGACGACCTCGATCACCTTGCCCGTGACCGCCTCGCCGCTCTCGGCCGCCGTCTCGATCGCCTTCCAGGCGAGCTCGAAGCGGGCGCGCTTCTTCGACAGGATGAGACGCCCCTCGGCATCCTCCTTCGTCATCACGAGCGCGTCGATCTCCTCGCCCACCGACACCTCGTCGAGCGGGTTGACGGAGCGGCGGATCGAGAGCTCGGAGACCGGGATCACGCCCTCCGACTTGTAGCCGATGTCGACGAGCACCTCGTCCTTGTCGACGCGCACGACGGTCCCGTGTACCACCTCGCCCTCGTTGATCGTGGGGAAGGTCGCGTCGTAGTCCGGGATCAGCTCCCCGTCGGGGCCGGTGATCCAGACGCCGTCTTCGAGGACGGGTGTCTCGATGGAGGACATGGGGCTCTCGATAGTGTCGTTGGCCATTGCGAGCGGGGAGTATAGCGGCGATTTCGCTGCGCGAAATCGCTAGTTCTTGGCATCGGCCCAGTTGTCGCCGGCGCCGACGTCGACCGCGAGCGGCGGGTCGAGCGGGTGGGCGCCGACCATCTCGCGCAGCACGAGCTCCTTGACGGCGCTCACCTCGGTGTCGGGCACCTCGAGCAGCAGCTCGTCGTGCACCTGCAGCACGAGGCGCGCGCCACGGCCTTCCGCGCGCAGGCGGTCGTGGACGCGGATCATCGCCACCTTGATCACGTCGGCGGCGCTTCCCTGCATGACGGTGTTGACGGCGAGGCGCTCGCCGAGCGCGCGCGTCTGCCGGTTCGACGCGCGCAGCTCGGGGATGGGACGGCGCCGCCCGAGCAGCGTCGTCACGTAGCCGTCGGCCGCGGCCTGCGCGATCGTCCGTGCGATGAACTCCTGCACACGCGGGAAGCGCGCGAGATAGGTGTCGATGTACGCCTGCGCGTGCTCGCGCGGGATCTCGAGGTTCTCGGACAGGCCGAACGACGAGATCCCGTAGATGATCCCGAAGTTGACCATCTTGGCGATGTCGCGCTCGGAGCGCGTGAGCGTCGCGGGATCCTTGCCGAGCACCTCGGCCGCCGTCGCCGTGTGGATGTCCTCGCCGCGCGCGAACGCCTCCCGCAGCGCCGGCTCGCCGGAGACGTGCGCGAGGATGCGCAGCTCGACCTGGCTGTAGTCGGCAGAGACGAGGCGGTGCCCCTCCTCGGCGACGAACGCCGAGCGGATCTGGCGGCCGATGCCGGTGCGCACCGGGATCGCCTGCAGGTTCGGGTTCGACGTCGACAGCCGGCCGGTCGCGGCGACCGTCTGGTTGAACGTCGTGTGCAGCCGCCCGTCGCGCTCGGAGATGAGCGACGGCAGCGGCCCCAGGTAGGTGTTGAGCAGCTTCGAGTACTCACGCCACTCCTCGATCACCGCGACGATCTCGTGCTCGCCACGGAGGCCGCGCAGCACGCGGCTGTCGGTCGAGTACCCGGTCTTGCCCTTCCGCCCGGGCGCGAGGCCGAGCTTGTCGAACAGGATCCTGGCCACCTGCTGCGTCGACCCGAGCACGAACTCCTCGCCCGCGAGCTCGGCCGCCCGCGCTTCCAGCTCCTCGACGCGGTCGGCGAGTCGCGCCGTGATCTCCCCCATGCGGTACGTGTCGATCTTGACGCCGGCCTCCTCCATCGCCGACAGCACCGTGGTCAGAGGCAGCTCGACCTTCTCGTACAGCTGCAGCGAGCCGCGCTCGACGAGCCGCTCGCGCATCGGCCCGGCAAGCCGTCGCGTCGCCTCGGCGTGGCGGACGAGCGCCGCCGTCTCCTCCTCGGCGGCAGGTTCCGGCACGAGCTCGACGCCGTACTCGGCGGCAAGGTCGTCGAGGAGGTAGGCCGAGCGGCCGGGCTCGATCAGGTAGGCGGCGATCATCGTGTCGTCGGCGGGAGCGAACGGCAGGTGCAGCGCCTTCACGTCGTGGCCGACGATCTCGGCGTCGCGCAGCTGCGGCGCCCGCGCCGGGTCCCAGTCGAAGACGACGACCCCGGCCTCGCTCGCGACCGCGATGCGGCCGCCCTCGAGCGCGACGCCGACGCGCCCGCGAGCCTGCCCGAGCTCGCCCTCGCTCCACGGCACGGCCTGGCCCCCGGGCCTCGGCTGCGCGGCCGCCGGCACGGCGGCGTCGAGCTCGTCGACGCGGTTGAGGAGCGCCCGGAACTCGAAGCGGCGGAACATCTCCTTCAGCTGCGAGCGGTCGGGCGCGCCGGCGACGAGGGCGGCGGGATCGACGTCGAGGGGGAGATCGCGGCGCATCGTCGCGAGCAGCTTCGACGCGCGCGCCTGGTCGGCGTGGTCGCGCACGGCCTTCGCGCGCGCGGGCGAGAGCTCGTCGGCGTGCGCGATCACCTCCTCGAGCGAGCCATACTGCGCGATCAGCTGGCCGGCGGTCTTGTCGCCGATGCCCGGGATGCCGGGGATGTTGTCGGAGCTGTCGCCCTTGAGGCCGATGAAGTCGGGCACCTGGTCGGGTCGCACGCCGTAGCGGAGCTCGACGCGCTCGGGCGTGTAGACGTGGACGTCGGAGACGCCCCGCGGCGTCATCATCAGGCAGACGTTGCGCGAGCAGAGCTGGAACGCATCCCGGTCGGTGGAGACGACGCACGTCCTGATGGCGGCCTCGTCGGCACGGGTCGCGATCGTCGCGATCACGTCGTCCGCCTCCCAGCCCTCGAACTCGAGGTTGCGGTAGCCGAACGCCTCCACGATGGGACGGAAGTAGGGGAACTGCTCGCGCAGGAGGTCCGGCATCGGCTTCCGGCCCTCCTTGTACGTCTCGGAGATCTCGACGCGGTGGGTCGGGCGCGTATCCCACGCGACCGCGACACCCCGCGGGCGGTAGTCCGACAGCAGCTTGAAGAGCATGTTGCCGAAGCCGAGCAGCGCGTTCGTCGGCATCCCGTCGCTCGTCGCCAGCTCCTCGGGGAGCGCGAAGAAGGCCCGGTAGGCGAGGTTGTTGCCGTCGACGAGGAACAGCTCGGCCTCGCGGGCCGGCCCGTCGTCGAGCTCGAGCTCCGCTCCCGTCACCGTCTTCGGCGCCATGGCGTCGAGTCTATGCGCGCGCAAGGCGCACGACGCAGCGGGACGGCAAGGGGCGCCCGGCGCGCCCGGCCGTGCGCTGCTTGGATGGCGGCATGCGGAAGATCCCGCTGCTCACCGGCTCACGCGTGCAGCTCGTCGCCGTCGACGACGGTGCGCATCTGCTCGCGCCCCCTCCTCCGCTCGGCGCGCTCGCCGACGTCGGCGACGCCGTCGCCGAGGCGCTGCGCTACCCGCTCTCCGGCCCTCCGCTCGCCGACCTCGTCACGCGCGGCGGCCGCGCCACGATCGTCGTCGAGCTGCCCACTCTCCCGCTTCCCGGCGCGGCCGCCGACCCTCGTCAGGATGCGCTCGCGGCGGTCATCGACGAGCTCGACCGCCTCGGCATGCCCCGCGCACGGCACACGCTTCTCGTGGCGGGCGGCCTGGAGCGCCGCGCCGGACGCCGGGATCTCGAGCGCCTTCTCCACCCGGCCCGCGCGCGCGCCTACCGGGGAACGGTCGTCGTCCACGACTGCGCCGGCGACGAGCTGCGCTCACTGGGCGCGACGGGCGCCGGCGAGCTCCGCGTCCACCCCGCGCTCGTCGACACCGACCTCGTCGTCACCGTGACGGCGGCGGAGACAACCGATCGCGGCGGCGCCTGCACGCTCCTCGCCGCCTGCTCGGCGGACGTCGTCCGTGCAGCGCGGCCCTCGCCTTCACTGCTGCAGCCCTCCGCCTCGCCCGCGAGCCGCCTGGGCGCCGCCGTCGAGTCCGCGCTCGCGCAGCACACCCCCGTCGTCGGCGTCTCCCTCGTGCTCGACCATCCACGGCTGACGGGGCGCTACCGCGGCTACCCGTGGTCACTTCCCACGCTCCACGCGCTGCGGCTCTCTCCCGCCCGGCTTCTTCTCAACGCGCTGCCCGGAGGCGTCCGCCGGCACCTCCTGCAGGGGCTCTCGCGCCAGATCGGCGCCGTCAGCGCGCTTGCCGGGCCCCCGTCCGTCGCGCACGCCGAGGCGCTCCTGCGCGGAGTCGCGGTACGGGGAACGCCGCTACCCGAGCCGCTCGACACGCTCGTCGTGCCGCTCCCGTGGAAGGGGCCGCGGCAGCCGCGCGAGCCGCTCAACCCGATCACGGCGGCGGCCGTCGGCCTCGGCCTGGCGCTGAGGCTGTGGCGCGACGCGCCCCCGCTCGCCGAGGGAGGCACGATCGTGCTCCTGCACGACTTCGCGCGGACGTTCGAAAGCGGCCCACAGGCACCCCACCGCGCCCTGTTCAACGAGCTGCGCGAGAACCGGGATCCGGAGCGCATCGCCGGGCTCGAAGCCGCCGCCGCACGCGATCACCGCGGTCTGTCGGCGTATCGCGGCGGCCGCGCCCCGCACCCGCTCCTGCCCTACGCGGACTGGGAGACGTGCGCGCCGGCGCTCGCGCGCGCGGGCCGGGTGATCGCCGCCGGCTGCCGGGACGCCGCCGCCGCCCGCGCGCTCGGCCTCGTGCCGAGCCACAACGCGACGACGGCGCTGCAGATGGCGCGCGGCGTCGCCGGCGGCGACCACCGCGTCGGGGTGCTGCTCGCCCCGCCCTATGCGCCGCTGCTCGCCGCAGCCCTCGCCGACGGCGAGCGTCAGTCGATGCCGAGATAGGCCTTCTGCACGCGCTCGTTCGACTTCAACTCCACGCCGCTGCCCTCGAGCGCGATCACGCCCGTCTCCATCACGTAGCCGCGGTGTGCGACGTCGAGCGCCATCAGCGCGTTCTGCTCGACGAGGAGCACGGACGTGCCCTGCTCGTTGATCTCGACCACGATCTCGAAGATCTTCTCCACGAAGATCGGAGCGAGTCCCATCGACGGCTCGTCGAGCAAGAGCAGCTTCGGGCGGGCCATCAGGGCGCGGCCGATCGCGCACATCTGCTGCTCACCGCCCGACAGCGTCCCGGCCTTCTGGCTGCGCCGCTCGTGGAGGCGCGGGAACAGCTCGAACACGCGCTCCATGTCCTCCTTGAAATTCTCGCGGTCCGAGCGCTGGAAGGCTCCCATCTCGAGGTTCTCCGTGACGGTCATGCGCGGGAACAGGCGGCGGCCCTCGGGACTCTGGGCGATACCGCCCTTGACGATCTCGTGGGGGCTCGCGCTCGTGATGTCCTTGCCGTGGAAGGCGATCGTGCCCTGCCGCGGCCTGTTGAGCCCGTTGATCGAGCGCAGCGTCGTCGACTTGCCGGCGCCGTTCGCCCCGATCAGCGTCACGATCTCGCCCTGGCCGACCCGCAGCGAGACGCCCTTCAGCGCGTGAATCGCGCCGTAGTACGTGTGCACGTCGCGCAGCTCGAGCACGGGCGCCGCCGTCGCGGACGCATGCGTGCTCATCCGGTGGCCCCCTTTCCGAGATACGCCTCGATCACACGCTCGTTGGCCTGGATCTCGGCGGGCGTCCCCTCTGCGATCTTCTCCCCGTAGTCGAGCACGGTGCAGCGCTCGGAGACGCCCATCACGACCTTCATGTCGTGTTCGATCAGCAGCACCGTGAGGCCCTTCTCGTCGCGCACGCGGTGGACGAAGGCGATGAAGTCGGCGGTCTCCTGCGGGTTCATGCCGGCGGTCGGCTCGTCGAGCAAGAGCAGCTTCGGCCCGGTCGCGAGCGCTCGGGCGACCTCGAGGCGCCGCTGGTCGCCGTAGGGGAGCGAGCCCGCCTGCTGCTCGTGCCGGCGCGGCAGTCCGCAGTAGACGAGCAGCTCCCGCGCCCGCTCGTGCGCCGCCGCCTCCTCCCGGCGCACCTTCGGCGTGCGCACGATCGAGCCGATGATGCCGCTCGACAGCCGGCAATGCATGCCCACGAGGACGTTCTCGATGGCGGTCATCTGCGCGAAGAGACGGATGTTCTGGAACGTGCGGCCGATGCCGAGCTCGACGATCGCGTGCGGCGGCTTGCCCACGACCTCGACGCCGTCGAAGACGATCGAGCCGGAGGTGGGCTGGTAGACGCCCGTGATCTGGTTGAAGAACGTCGTCTTGCCGGCGCCGTTCGGGCCGATCAGCGACACGATCGAGCCGCGGGGGATCGCGAAGTCGATGTCGTTCGACGCGACGAGGCCGCCGAACTCCTTCCGCACCCTCGTCGCGACGAGGAGATCGCCGGAGCTGTCAGTCATCGCTCGCGTCGCGGTCGGTCAGGGTCCCCTCGCGCTGCACGTCGTAGAACGGGGTGTCGTGCACGCCCTCGATCAGCTCGATCTTGTGCCGCCGCTCCGGAATGAGCCCGGCCGGCCGGAAGAGCATCATCAGCACGATGATCACGCCGTAGATCCCGAACTGGTACTTGGTCGGGTCGAAGTTGACGCCCGCGTCCTGGATCTTCGAGCCGATCGTGGCGAGCCCTTCGACGTTGAGGTAGCCGAGCACCATGCCGCCGAGGATGACGCCCCAGACGCTCCCCATGCCGCCGAGGATCACCATCGTGAGCAGGAAGACGGAGATGTTGAAGAAGAAGTCCGCGGGGAACGCCCCCGCCTTGAAGCTCGCGTAGAAGGCGCCCGCGACGCCGCCGAAGAACGCGCCGAGCGCGTACGCCCACGTCTTCGTGCGCATCAGCGGTATGCCCATCGCCCCGGCCGCCGTCTCGTCCTCGCGGATCGCGACCCAGGCGCGGCCGAGCCTCGAGTCCCGCAGGCGCACGCTGCAGAAGACGGTCACGAGCAGGATCGCCACGGCCGTCCAGAAGAACCACTGCGAGCGCTCGGCCGACTGGCGGAAGCTGTCCGGCAGGCCGATCGCGTCGCCGATGCCGCCGAAGCCGAGCGAGTCGATCGGGCTGATGCCGAAGGTGCCGTTCGTGAGGTTGAAGCCGCCGATCGAGTCGCCGTTGCGGACGAACTGGGGGATGATCTCGCCGAAGCCGAGCGTCATGATCGCGAGGTAGTCTCCGCGCAGGCGAAGCGTCGGCAGGCCGATCGCGATGCCGACGACGGTCGTGAAGATGCCGGCGATCACGAGGACGAGCCACATGGAGACATGGATGCCGGGCGTCCCCGTCGAGAAGCCGACGTCGCCCAGGTGCGCGTCGAGCTGGGAGAACTGCGACGAGGCGAGCCAGCCGGCCGTGTAGGCGCCGGCGGCGTAGAACGCCACGTAGCCGAGGTCGAGCAGGCCGGCGTAGCCGACGACGATGTTGAGGCCGACGGCCATCGTCGTGAACACGACCATGTTCACCATCGAGTCGACGCTGGGGACGAAGTCGCCGACGAGCGGCAGCGACTGCAGCGAGCCGACGACGGTCGGGTAGAGCAGCGCCAGCACGATCAGCGCGGCGACGATGCCGAGGTCGCGCCGCCGCTCGGCCGCCACGGCCCTCATCCGCTCGGCGACGCTGCTCACGCACCCTCCGGCGTCCGCTCGCCGAGGAGACCCTCCGGGCGGAAGACGAGGATCAGGATCAGGATCGCGAACACGATCGTGCGCGTCCAGTCGCTGCCCGGCGCGTTCCACGTCAGGCCCTCGTTGAACGCTTCGATGAACCCGATCGTGAGCGCGCCGAGGACGGCGCCGGCGAGGTTGCCGATGCCGCCGAGCACCGCCGCCGTGAACGCGATCAGCCCGAGCTGGAAGCCGGTGTCGTAGCGCATGTTGAACTGGAGCAGGTAGACGATGCCCGCTCCGCCGGCAAGGGCCCCCGCGATCATGAACGTGACGCCGATCGTGCGGTTGACGTCGATGCCCATCATCGCCGAGGCCTCGGTGTCCTGGGCGACGGCGCGCATCGCCTTGCCCTGCCTGGTCGAGGTCACGAACCACGTCAGCAGCACGAGCAGCGGCACGACGATGATGAGGACGGTGAGCTTGTTCCAGGAGTACGAGACGCTGCCGACCTCGAACACGGGTGAGCGCGAGATGAAGTTCGGCACGGTCTGGTAGTCGACCCCGTAGAAGGCGAGCGAGATGTTCTGGACGATGAACGACATCCCGATCGCCGTGATCAGCGGGGCGAGCCGGGGGGCGTTGCGGAGCGGCCGGTAGGCGATGCGCTCGATCGACGCGTTGAAGAGCGCGAAGCCCGACATGATCAGGACGAGGGTGACGAGCAGGCCGCCGACGATGACGACGATGCTCGACCCCGTGTCGAGGCCGAGCACGCTGACGATGACGCTGCTCGCGACGAGGCCCGCGAGCGCGAACACGTCGCCGTGGGCGAAGTTGATCAGCTGCAGGATGCCGTAGACGAGCGTGTACCCGAGCGCGACGAGCCCGTAGATGGCACCGTTGGTGAGGCCGATCAGGGCCACGTTGACGAACTCCTGCGGGCCCTTCACGAAGTTGATCGCGAGCCATACCAGCAGGAGCGCGACGAACGCAAGACCGATCGTGTCGGGGACGCTCAGCCGTCGTGGAGATGTGCGTGCCTTGTCCATGGCCCGGCGACTCTAGAAGAACAGCGGCGGGAGGGCAATCCCCTCCCGCCGCTGTTCGAGCGCTTCCAGTGCGGGTCCTGCTAGCCGCCCGCGGCTGCCGTGACGACCTCCGGCTTCGGAGAGATCGTCGTCTCCGTGGTCAGCTTGTCGGTCGCGACGTAGATCGTGAATCCGACGACGGCGCCTGACGCGTCCTGAGGGTCGCCGTTCGCGTTGAACTTGAACGAGCCGAGCAGCCCGTCCGTCACCTGGGTGGCGAACATCTGCTTGATCACGTCGCCACGGGAGCCGTCCGAGTTCGCGATCGCGTCGAAGAGCACCTGCGCCGCCTGGGCTCCGTAGATGGCGTAGGGGTCGATCGGCTTGCCCTTCAGGTAGTCGGCCTCGAACTTCTGCGCGAACTCCTTCGCGGGCCCGGCGAACTTGTCAATCGGCACGCCGGCGACGGACATGAACATGCCCTTCGCCGCCGGTCCGGCCTCGTCGATCGTCTGCTGCGTCGTGAAGCCGTCGGGCGCGAACAGCTTCACCTTGCCGTCGTTCGGGCCGAGCACCGCCACCTTGTCCTTGATCACCTGGGCGCCGTTCTCGTCGATGAGACCGCCGAGGAAGACGGCGTCGGCACCGGTGCCCTGGATCTTCTTGAACAGCGCCTCGTACGAGGAGGCCTTCGGATCCCAGGCCTCGAAGCCGGCGATCTCGATGCCGAGGGACGTGGCGGCGTTGCGGAAGTTCGTCGCCACGCCGAGGCCGTACGCCTCCTTGTCGTTGAGGACGTAGACCTTCTTGATCCCCTTCGACTGGGCGAACTCGGCGACTGCCGCGCCCTGGTAGGCGTCGTTGGCGACGACGCGGGCGTAGTTGCGCGTCCCCGACGGGTAGTACTTGTCCGGCTCCGTCTTGTCGCAGCCGGGGCCGCCCTGTGTCAGGCAGACGTACGTGTTGGCCGGCGAGATCATCGCGATACCGCCGTTCGGTGCCTGGTTCAGCACGGGGATCTCGATCGCTGCGGCGCCCGAGTTGAACGTGCCGATCACGCCGATCACCTTGTCGTTCGCGGCGTAGGCGTTCGCGTTCTGGCTCGCCTTGCCCGAGTCCCACTTGCCCGCCTGCGCGGTGGCGTCGTCGCACGCCTGGAAGCCGATCTTGTACTTGCCCGCCTTGAACGAGCGCTGTTTCAGCTCGAAGCGGATCGCGTCGTTGATCTGGACGGTCTGCGTCCGCGACGACCCCTGCAGCGGGAAATCGGACGCGACGATGTAGTCCGGATTGCCGTCGCCCTCGTACTCGATCGCCGTGCAGGACGACGACGGGAGCGCCTCAGGGGCGCCGCCCCCGCCGCCGCCGCCGCATCCCGCCGCGATGAACGCGGCGACTGCGACGAGCAAACCGACGAGGAACAAGCCTTTCTTCTTGACCGTCAAGCTCTCCTCCTCCTCCGTGGTTGACCGACCGACCTACCCGGGTCGAAGCCGACCGGGCGCGGCCCCTCCGTTGCGTGGCGCAAGTCTAGGACAATCCCTGCGGAGTTCAACCTCGCCGCCGATCTCTGCCAAGAGGCGACAGGACGACCGCGTCGGGACGGTTGCGGGGCCGCGCCGCCGGCGGCCGCCCGCTGCGCGATCGCGGAGGATGCCGAAGGTGGGAATCGAACCCACACTCCCCGAGGGGAACCGGATTTTGAGTCCGGCGCGTCTGCCAGTTCCGCCACTTCGGCCCACCGGGATCGTATCCGTCGCCTCGAGCAGCGGCGGCCCCTTGGAGCTCGTGCTCCGTCGCGGCAGCTGGGCCGCCTTCCCCGCGAGGAGGCTCACGGGAGACACCCCTTCGGCCGGCTCGAGCTCGAGCAATTAGTCTTGCCTCTGAACAAACGAGCGACGGGAGGCGGCAACGTGCGCATCGGGATCCTGACGGGCGGCGGCGACGTGCCGGGGCTGAACCCCTGCATCAAGGCGGTCGTCAACCGCGTCGCGCACGAGGGCCACGAGGTCATCGGCCTCCGCCGCGGGTGGGCGGCGCTGCTCGAGCACGACCCCGACGATCCCGCGTCGGCCGCGAAGCGGTTCCTGCGCCTCGACCCGGCCGCGGTGCGCACGATCGACCGCAGCGGCGGTACCTTCCTCCACACGTCGCGCACGAATCCGAGCAGAGTGCGGCCGAAGGAGGTTCCCGCCCACCTCGCCCACCGTGCTCAGGGCGACGGGCCGTTCGACTTCACCGACCACGTCCTGCGCGTCGTCGAGTCGCTCGGGATCGACGTGCTGATCCCGATCGGCGGCGACGACACGCTGTCGTACGCGCTGCGCATGCACGACGAGGGCGTCCCGGTCGTGGCGATCCCGAAGACGATGGACAACGACGTCCACGGCACCGACTACTGCATCGGCTTCTCGACGGCGATCACCCGCGGCGTCCACTTCATCAACAACCTGCGCACGTCCACCGGCTCGCACGAGCGCATCGCCGTCGTCGAGCTGTTCGGCCGCTACAGCGGCGAGACGTCGCTCGTCACCGCCTACCTCGCGGGCGTCGACCGGGCGATCATCTCCGAGGTGCCGTTCGACGTCGACCGGCTCGGCGAGCTGCTCGTCGCGGACAAGCGTGCGAACCCGTCGAACTACGCCATGCTGACGGTGTCGGAAGGGGCCACGATCGCCGGCGGCGAGATGATCCTGTCGGGCGAGGAGGATGCCTACGGGCACCGCAAGCTGGGCGGCATCGGCGAGCAGACGGCGGCGCTCTTGAACGAGCGCACGGGCGAGGAGATGATCGTGCAGGAGCTCGGCTACCTGATGCGCTCGGGGAGCCCCGACTCGCTCGACCTGATGGTCGCCACGAACTACGCCGTGATGGCCGCCGATCTCGCCCTCGAAGGCGCCTCGGGCCGGATGGTGGCTCTGCGCAGCGGCACGTACACCGCCGTGCCGATCTCGGCCACCCGCGAGGGGGTGAAGCGGGTCGACGTCGACGAGCTCTACGACGTCGAGCACTACCGCCCCAAGGTGCGGCACGTCGCCGGCAAGCCGATGTTCCTGTACTGAGGCTCCTGCAGCCCGCCGCCGTGCGCCGCCTAGGATGTCGCGCGTGGTGATCGGCGTCCTCACCGCCGGCGGCGACTGCCCGGGACTGAACGCGGTGATCCGCGGCGTCGTCGCCCGCGCGGAACGCCGCGGCGCCGAGGTGCTCGGCATCCGCGACGGCTGGGAGGGCCTGATGGACGGCAAGCTCGCGCCGCTGCGCCGCGACGACGTCCGCGGCATCCTGCAGCGCGGCGGCACGATCCTCGGCACCTCCCGGCGCGACCCGTACGTGCACGGCGACGGCTACGCGAGCATCCGCCGCACCGTCGAGAAGAACGGCATCGACGCGGTCGTCGTCATCGGCGGCGACGGCACGCTGCGCAGCGCGCTGCGACTCGGCGAGGAGGGCCTCGCCGTGGTCGGCGTGCCGAAGACGATCGACAACGACATCGCGGCCACCGACATGACGTTCGGCTTCGACACCGCGGTGCAGATCGTCACGGACGCGCTCGACCGGCTCACGACGACGGCCGAGGCGCACAACCGGATCATGGTCGTCGAGGTGATGGGGCGCACGAAAGGGTGGATCGCGACGTACGCCGGCATCGCGGCAGGCGCCGACGCGATCCTCGTGCCCGAGCGGCAGCTCGACCTGCGGCAGATCGCGGACACGCTTCGCGCCCGGCATCGTGAGGGACGGCGCTACTCCGTCGTCGTCGTCGCCGAGGGCATCGATCTGCCGCGGGCAGGAGGAGACGTCCGCCGCGAGACCGACCAGTTCGGCTTCGAGCGGCTGGGCGGCGTCGCCTACCGTCTCGCACCCGAGCTCGAGCGGCTGACCGGCTTCGAGACGCGCGTGACGGTGCTCGGCCACCTGCAGCGTGGCGGCACGCCCACCGCCTTCGATCGCGTGCTCGCAAGCCGGCTCGGGGTGGCCGCGGCCGACTTCGCGCTCGAGGGCCGGTTCGGGACGATGGCGGCGCTGCGGGGCGCCGAGATCGTGCCGGTGCCGATCGCGGAGGCGTGCGCCGAGATCCGCGGCGTGCCGGCTTCGCTGATCGACGTCGCCGAGACGTTCTTCGGATGACCACGACGGGGTAGCCCGCGAGGCTACCCGGCGAGCCGGTAGATGCGCACCCACGGACCGGCCAGCCCCGGGGCGGCGGGCGAGAGCGCGAACGCCGGCCGGCTCCCGTGCCCCAGGCTCTCGTAGAAGGCGGCCTCGCGCGGATAGCGGTCGGGAGCGGCGAGCACACGGTCGCTGACGGCGCCCGAGAGCAGCACCCAGCGCACGCCGGCGCGCCGCAGCACCGCGACATCCCGCCGAGGATCGGGCGGGCGACCCGGACCCGGGAGGGAGAGCCGCACGACGTCGCGCCCGGCGAGCGGAAGCGTCGACGGGTCGGCGGCGATCCGGGCTGCGGGCGGCACGTGCGCCGCGATCCAGGCGTCGGCGCGCAGGCGCGTGTCGGTCCGCGTCAGCGTGCGCGCGTCGCCGACCGACCAGGCGAGCGGTACGACGAGCAGCGCCAGGGCGACGGGAACAGCCGTCCGCATGCTCCCGGCGAGCACGGCGAGCACCGGCACGAGCGGCACGACGTAGCGGTCGAAATGGGCCTCGAGCGGCAGGAGGTACAGCGCGTAGGCGGCGACGAACGACAGCAGGATCGCGTCCGCCCGGCGCCTGCGCACGACGGCGGCGCCGATAGCGATCGCGCTCAGCACGAGCACCGGGCCGAGCGCCGACCAGGTGCGCTCGAGGAACGCGAGCGGCGTCGCCGGGTCGTTCTCGAACCCGAGCCAACCGTCGCGCGCAAGCCGCTGCACGCGGCTGAGGTCGTCCCACGCGGCCCCCGCGTGCAGCAGCACGAACGGGCTCGTGAGGGCGAAGCCCGCGGCCGCGAGCAGTGCCGCACGAGCGAGCGCACGCCATCTGCGCCAGCCTGCGACGACGACGGGGGCGGCCGCGACCACGCCCGGGTACTTGGCCGACGCGGCGAGACCGACCGCGAGCCCCGCCCACTCGAGCCGTCCCGCGACGGCGAGCGCGAGCGCGACGGTCACGGCGAGCGTGAGCAGGACGTCCGTGACCGCGACGCGCGAGTACGCCACGTGGGTCGTCGAGACCGCCACCGCGGCGGCCCCCACGAGAGCGGCGCCCGTGCCGTACGACCGGCGGCCGAGCCACCACGTCGCTCCGACTCCTGCGACGCCGGCGAGCACGGCGACAGCGCGGGCCGCGCCGTAGGACGGGGCCGCGAAGAGGGCCTGCGCGGGCGCGAGCAGCCCCATCAGGAGCGACGGGTAGTCGTACCAGCCGGGGTCGAGGTGCCCGTGTCCCATCCGCCAGGCCCGCGGCACGATGTTTCCCTCGTCCGGGTTCAGGAGCGGGTACGGGAGCCCGTAGCGGCTGCCGACGACGCGCAGGGCGAACGCGAGCAGCAGGATCGCCGCGAGGGCGATCCCCGCTCTATACCTCAGGAGGCGCGTCACCCACGAGTGGCCCGACATCGTGCCCTGCGACGATGACGGCGTCGACGCCGGCACGCTCGAGCTCGAGCACCTCGTCGCGATTCGCGCCTGCGAGCTCGGCGATCGCGAGCTTGCCGGCCGGCACGTCCGGGAGGAGCTCGAGCAGGCGGTCGAGGTGATCCTGGCCGTCGTCCGCGTCCTCGGCCGAGAGCAGCAGGATCTCGGGATCGACGAGCTCGAGCACCTCCTCGAGCTCGTCCTCGTCGCGGACGCGCAGCACGCATTCGAGCCCGAGCGCGTGGGCTTCGTCGACGACCTCGGCGATGCGGTCGCCGAGCATCTCCACGTCGAGCACGAGGGCGTCCGCGTCGCCGGCCTGCTCGACGCCGCCGAACACGAGCAGTGGAAGGTCGCTGACCTCGCGCACTCCGTCGGCGCGGCCGCGCACGACGAGCCCCTCGGCGCCCTGAGCGGCGGCGGCACGGGCACCGTCGGCATCGCCGACCTCGACGAGCACGGAGATGCCGTCGCCCTCCGCGATCGCCTGGCTGAACCGTCGCGCACCAGTCACTGCCGGGGATGCTACTCGGCGCGGACGCCGCCGGCAGGCTAGGCGCCGACCGGATGCCAGACGGTCTTCAGCTCGAGGAACGCCTGGATCTCCCACGGGCTCTGGCCGTCGACGACGCCGTGGACGACACGCTTGACGTTGCCCGCGGCGAGGCGCTCGAGCTCGGCCGTGTCGCCGTCTGCGCCGCTGAGGTCGATCGCGTTCACGTCCATGTGGGCGGCGAGCACCGGCGCGAGCTCGGCGCGCAAGCCGGTGAGGACGTTGACGACGCCGCCCGGCAGGTCGGAGGTGGCGATCGCCTCGGCCAGCTCGATCGCGGCGACGGGGTGCGTCTCCGACGCAACCGCGACGACGGCGTTGCCGCCCACGATTCCCGGCGCGAGGCGCGAGACGAGTCCGAGCAGCGCCGGCTCGTCGGGGGCGACGATCGCGACGACACCGGTCGGCTCGGGCACGGTGAAGTTGAAGTACGGGCCCGCCACCGGGTTCGCGCCGCCGAGCACCTGCGGCAGCTTGTCGGCCCAGCCGGCGTACCAGACGACGCGGTCGATCGCCGCCTCGACCTCGTCGCGGCCGGAGCACACGGCGGCGAGGTCGCCGGCCCGCGCCTCCATCATCTCGGCGAGCCGGTACAGCACCTGGCCGCGGTTGTAGGCAGTCGCAGAGGCCCACTTCGGAAACGCGTCGCGCGCGGCCCTGACCGCGTCGCGCGCGTCCTTGCGCGAGGCGCGGGCGACGTTCCGCCCCGCTGCCTCGTAGCTGCGGCCGGACTCCGAGCGCGGGAACGCGCCGCCGATGAACAGCTTGTACGTCTTGCGCACGGGCAGCCGGCCGCTCACTCGAACCTCAGGTACGCCTCGAGCCCGTGGCGGCCGCCCTCGCGGCCGAAGCCGGACTCCTTGTAGCCCCCGAACGGCGAGGCCGGGTCGAAGCGGTTGAAGGTGTTCGCCCACACGACGCCCGCCCGCAGCCGCTGCGCCATCCAGAGGATGCGCGAGCCCTTCTCCGTCCAGATGCCCGCGGAGAGGCCGTAGGGCGTGTTGTTCGCCTTCTCGAGCGCCTCCTCCGGTGTGCGGAACGTCATCACCGACAGCACCGGCCCGAAGATCTCCTCCTGGGCGATGCGGTAGCTCTGCGCCACGTTCGTGAACACGGTCGGCGCGAACCAGTAGCCCTTCTCGGGCAGCACGCACGGCGGCTGGTAGATCTCGGCCCCCTCCTCCTCCCCGCTCGCGACGAGCGCGCGGATCTTCTCGAGCTGCGCCTTCGAGTTGATGGCACCGATGTCGGTGTTCTTGTCGAGCGGGTCTCCGAGTCGCAGCGTCTCGAGCCGGCGCTTCAGCTTCGCGACGAGCGGCTCGGCGATCGACTCCTGCACGAGCAGCCGCGAGCCGGCGCAGCAGACGTGGCCCTGGTTGAAGTAGATGCCGTTGACGATCCCCTCCACCGCCTGGTCGAGCGCGCAGTCGTCGAAGACGATGTTGGCGGCCTTGCCGCCGAGCTCGAGCGTGAGCTTCGTGCCGCTGCCGGCGAGCTTGCGCTGGATCGCCTTGCCGACGTCGGTGGAGCCCGTGAACGCGACCTTGTCGACGCCCGGGTGCCCGACCATGTGCGCGCCGGTCGAGCCGTCGCCGGTGACGATGTTGACGACCCCGGGTGGCAGCTCCGCCTGCCGGCAGATGTCGGTGAAGATGAGCGCGGTCAGCGGCGTCGTCTCGGCCGGCTTGAGCACCACGGTGTTGCCGCACGCGAGCGCCGGAGCGATCTTCCAGGCGAGCATCAGGAGCGGGAAGTTCCACGGGATGATCTGGGCGGCGACCCCGAGCGGCCGCGGCGTCCGGTTCGGGAACGCGTACTCGAGCTTGTCGGCCCAGCCCGCGTAGTAGAAGAAGTGCGCGGCGGCGAGCGGCACGTCGACGTCGCGCGACTCCTTGATCGGCTTGCCGCCGTCGAGGGACTCGGCGACCGCGAGCTCGCGCGCGCGCTCCTGCAGGATGCGCGCGATGCGGAACAGGTACTTGGCGCGCCCGCAGGGCGCAAGCGACGACCAGCCGTCCTCGAACGCCGCGCGCGCTGCGGCGACGGCGAGGTCGACGTCCTCCGCCCCCGCCTGCGCGACCTCGGCGAGCTGCTCCTCTGTCGACGGCGAGATGGTCGGGAAGAACGAGCCCGACCGGGGCTCGACATGCTCCCCGCCGATGAAGAGGCCGTAGCGCTCCCGCAGCGAGACGGCGTCGCGCGCCTCGGGCGCGGGCGCGTACTCCCACTGGAACGGCGCGGGCACGGCGGTGCGCTCGCTCTTCTCGACGTCGCTCATCAGTCGATCGTGAAGTAGTCGCCGGACTGGTAGGCGCCCGTTCGCTGCTTGCGGATCTGCATGAGCACGTCGTTCAGCAGCGAGGAGGCGCCGAAGCGGAAGAGCGCGGGCGTCATCCACGCGGAGCCGAGCGTCTCGTTGAGCACGCAGAGGTACTGGATCGCCTGCCTGGCGCTGCGGATGCCGCCCGCGGGCTTCATGCCGACGATACGCCCGGTCTCGTCGTGGACGTCGCGGATCGCCTCGAGCATGCAGAGCGTGACGGGAAGGGTCGCGGCCGGGGCCACCTTGCCGGTCGAGGTCTTGATGAAGTCGGCGCCGGCGGCCATCGCGAGCAGCGACGCGCGCCGGACGTTGTCGTAGCTGCCGAGCTCCCCGGTCTCGAGGATCACCTTCAGGTGCGCCTCGCCACAGGCGGCCTTGACCTCGACGATCTCGTCGAACACCTTGGCGTAGCGGCCCGAGAGGAACGCGCCGCGGTCGATCACCATGTCGATCTCGTCCGCGCCCAGCTCGACGGCGGCGGAGACGTCGGCGAGCTTGACGGCGAGGGGAGACTGGCCCGACGGGAACGCCGTGGCAACCGACGCGACCTTGACGGCGGAGCCGGCGAGGCGCTCCTTCGCCACCGCGACGAGGTTCGGGTAGACGCAGACGGCCGCCACCGACGGGATGCTCGGGTCGGTCGGGTCGGGCCGCATCGCCTTCGAGCAGAGAGCGGCCACCTTCCCCGGCGTGTCCGCGCCCTCGAGCGTCGTCAGGTCCATCATCCGGATCGAGAGATCGAGGGCGGCGAGCTTCGCGTCCTTCTTGATCGAGCGCTTCGCGAGCTCGCCCGCCCGCGCCTCGAGCGCGACCGCGTCGATGGCGCCGATCCGCGGCAATCGCGGCTCGAGCGGCAACTCGAAGCCGCGCGGGAGTGCAGGTGCCTGCGCCATCGGCTGAGTGTAGCCCCGTATGATCGCTGCGATGGGAGCGCTCGACCCCGCGATCCGCGACCTCGCCCGGGCTGCGAACTTCGCAGCCTTCACGACCCATCTCGCCTCGGGGCACGCGATGACGCACGTGATGTGGGTCGACGCCGACGACGACCACGTCCTCATCAACACCGAGGTGCATCGCGCCAAGTTCAAGGCGGTCGAGCGCGACCCGCGGGTGACGGTCACGGTCTGGGTGAAGGACGACCCGTACTCGTACGCCGAGGTGCGCGGTCGCGTCGTCGAGACCGTCCACGGCCCGAAGGCGCGGGCGCACATCGACGCGCTGGCCCGGAAGTACCTGGGACGCGACTACGACCCGGCGAACATCCAGTCGGAGCGCGTGATCCTGAGGATCGCTCCCGACGTGCAGCGCGTCCACTGACGCAGCGCACCGTGAGAGAGCCCGCCTTGCCACTCGAACGGCCGCAGATCGACAAGCCCGAGGGAGACATCCCCTTCGAGCTCGGCATCGACGACATCGTCGTCGGCGACGGCGACGAGGCCGTCAGCGGCAAGAAGGTCTCGGTGCACTACGCCGGAGTCGCGTTCTCCACGGGCGCGGAGTTCGATGCCTCGTGGGACCGCGGCCGGCCGTTTCAGTTCAAGCTCGGCAAGGGCCAGGTGATCCCGGGCTGGGACGCGGGCGTGCAGGGAATGAAGGTCGGTGGACGCCGCAAGCTCACGATCCCGTCCGCCATGGCCTACGGCGCGCGCGGCGCCGGCGGCGTGATCGAGCCGCACGAGCCGCTCGTGTTCGTGGTCGACCTGCTGTCCGTGGACTGAGGCTGCGCGCGGCGCCCCGGCCGGGGCCGCTCGCAGGTCGCGAGCGGGCTCGTGGCGGCAGGCGGCTCGATGGAGGAGCCGAGGTCGTCGAACTGCCGGAGCTCCGCGGCGTCTACACCTGGGTCGACGACGAGGCCCACCGTGCGACGACGGAGGCGACCGCGGGTTGCGTCTCGCGCCCGAGCCGAAACGGCGGTTCGGAGCGGGTGCTCGCGACGATCCTCTTCACGGACATCGTCGGCTCGACCGAGCTGGCGTCGCGGCTCGGCGACTCGGCGTGGCGGCCCGCGCCGTCCAGGACGCCTCCGCGATTCGCGACGCGCTGCGGGCGCTCGGAATCGAGATCCGGGCCGGACTCCACACCGGCGAGTGCGAGGTGAGCGACGGCAAGATCGCCGGGATCGCGGTCTCGATCGGAGCACGCATCTCGTCGCTCGCGGCTTCCGGCGAGGTGCTCGTCTCGAGCACGGTCGAGGATCTCGTCGCCGGCTCGAGCCTCATGTTCGCGGACAGAGGCGAACACCAGCTCAAAGGCATTCCGGGCGCATGGCGGCTCTTCGCCGTCGCGCGCTGACGCCTCGAGGAGGAGCCTCCCGCGCTGCTCGTCTCGTCCGGGACAGGCCTCCGGCCTGCAACCGTCTCGGTCGCACCCCCGTGCATCTGAGCGCGAACACGACTGCTGCGAGAGCCGGCAACCTCGCCTGCGCCAGCATGCTCTCACTCGAACGGGGCCTCCGCCCCAGCGTGGCACGCCCCGCTCCTACAGCCCGAGCCGCTCCAGCATCTTCGGGTCGCGCCGCCACTTCGGCCGCACCTTGACGACGAGCTCGAGGAAGACCGGGTGGCCGAGCAGCTTCTCCACCTCCGGCCGGGCACGCGAGCCGATCTCGCGGATCATCGCGCCCTTCTTGCCGACGAGGATCCCCTTCTGCGACTCCGTCTCCACGAGCACGAAGGCGCGCACGACCTTGTCCCCGATCTCGTCCACCTCGACCGTGATCGCGTGCGGCACCTCGTCCCGGGTCAGATGGAGCGCCTTCTCGCGCACGACCTCGGCGATCCGGCTCCCAGTCGTCAGATCGGTCGTCTGCTCGAGCGGGAAGTAGCGCGGGCCCTCCGGCAGCAGCTGCACGAGGTCGTCGCGCAATGCCCCGATCCCGTCCTTCGTGAGCGCGCTCACCGGGTGCAGCGCGTGGAAGTCGCCGAGCGTCGCCGCGGCCTTCATCTGGGACGCGACGTGGCCGTGCTTGAGACGGTCGATCTTGTTCACCGCGATGATCACCGGCACCCCCAGGGAGAACACCCGCCGCGCGACGAAGCGGTCGCCGGCGCCGATGCGGTCGCGTGCCGAGACGACGAGCAGGACGACGTCGACGTCCTCGAACGAGCCGTCGACCGTCTCCTGCATCTTCTCGGTGAGCGCGTCCATCGGCCGCTGGAAGCCGGGCAGGTCGGCGAGCACGAGCTGCCAGTCGGGCCCGTTCGCGACGCCGAAGATGCGACGCCGCGTCGTGTTCGGCACCCTGGAGGTGATCGCGACCTTGTCGCCGCAGAGGGCGTTGACGAGCGTCGACTTGCCCACGTTCGGCCGCCCGGCAACCGCGACGAAGCCCGATCTCACGCCGGCTCACCCGCGTCGAACCGCTCCGGCAGCAGCTCGTCGACGGTCATGCGCACGACGCGGCCGCCGTTGCGGAAGACGACCCGCTCGACGCCCATCTCGGCGAGCCACTGCCGGCAGCCGCCGCACGGTGACGCGGTGATCGCCGCGACCGTGAAGTCGCCGGGGCGGAAGCCCTCGACGACGGCGCGCGAGAGCGCCGTCCGCTCGGCGCAGACCCCGAGCGGGTAGGCGGCGTTCTCGACGTTGACGCCCTCGACGACGCGGCCGCCGCGTGTGAGCACGGCGCAGCCGACGTGGAAGCGGGAGTACGGCGCGTAGGCGCGCGCAGCGATCGCGTCGGCGCGGGCGAGCAGCTCGTCGTCGCTCATGCGGAGAACACCTGGAAGATGACGAGCGACACGATGGCGCCGAGCGTACCGCCGGTGAGCACCTCGAGCGTGGAATGGACGCCCGACTCGATGCGGGTCTGGGCGACGAGGAATGCGAGGATGAACGCGAGCGACGAGACGAGGAAGCGGTGCTCGGAGCTCTGGAGGGTGAGGGTGATCGCCATCCAGCCGGCGAACGCGACGGCGGAGTGGCCGGACGGCCAGCCGCCGCGCAACGGCGTGCCGCGGCCGGAGAGCGCCTTCATCGAGATGACGAGCACGATCACGATCACGAGCGCCACGAGCGTGAGCTCGGCGGGTGTCTTCGAGAGCCGGTCGAGGAAGTTGTTGCTGCGGTCGGCGACCTGGCCGGAGAAGACGAGGTAGCCGACGGCGAGCGCGTTGACCGAGGCGATCAGCACCGCGCCGGCGGCGATGTCCTTGGCGAGCTTCGCCATCGGGTCGAACGACGTCGACGCGATGTCGACGGCGGCTTCCACGGCGGTGTTGATCATCTCGGCGATGAGCACGAACGCGATCGAGAGCAGCAGCACGATCAGCTCGATCTTCGACACGTCGACGGCGAGCGCGGCGATCAGCACGGCGACCGCGATCACGAAGTGGATCCGCATGTTCCGCTGCGTGCGCAGCACGTGGATGATGCCCTCGAAGGCGACGTTGAAGCTCTCGAGGATCGACGGCGGCCGGCGCCCCGGGACCGGGCTCATGCCGTCATCCCGAGCAGCGCGCGCTCGCGCGACTCCATCTCCCTGCCGTGGCCGTAGCCGAGCAGGTGGAGAAGACCGTGCACGAGCGGCCAGCGCCATTCGTCGCCCACGACCTGCGGGCAGACGACGACGTCGCCGAGCGCCCGCGGCACGCCTTCGGGCAGCTCGTCGCGGCCGTCGATCGGGAACGAGAGGACGTCGGTCGCCTCGTCGACACCGAGATGCTCGGCCTTCAGGGCGCGGATCTCGTCAGGGCCGACGAACGCGATGCCGAGCTCCGCCTGCTCGATCCCCTCCTCGGCGAGCACACGGCGGGCGAGCGCGACGGCGGCGGCCGCGTCGACCGCGACGCCGCTGCGATTGTCGACCTCGACGTCGATCACTTCTTGCGGGCGGTGCCGGTCTCTTCGGCGTGGCGCTTGTACGCCTCGACGATTCGCTGGACGAGCTTGTGGCGCACCACGTCCTCGTGGCCGAACTCGACGAACCCGATCCCGTCGACGTCGCGCAGGATGTCGCGCACCTGGATGAGGCCGGATGCCTGCTCGCGCGGCAGGTCGATCTGCGTGATGTCGCCGGTGACGACGACCTTGGAGCCGAAGCCGAGCCGCGTGAGGAACATCTGCATCTGCTCGGGCGTCGTGTTCTGCGCCTCGTCGAGGATGATGAACGAGTCGTTGAGCGTGCGGCCGCGCATGAACGCGAGCGGCGCCACCTCGATCGTGCCCCGCTCCATGTACGCGTTGAGCCGGTCGGCGTCCATCGTGTCGTAGAGCGCGTCGAACAGCGGGCGCATGTACGGGTCGACCTTCGCCAGCATGTCGCCGGGGAGGAAGCCGAGCCGCTCGCCCGCCTCGACCGCCGGCCGCGTGAGGATGAGGCGCCCCACCTGCTTCTCGGTCAGCGCGGCGACGGCGAGCGCGATCGCGAGATAGGTCTTGCCGGTGCCGGCCGGGCCGACCCCGAACGTGACGGTGCTGCGGCGGATGGCGTCGACGTAGCGCTTCTGCGTGATCGTCTTGGGCGCGATCTTCTTGCCACGGTGCCGCCAGACGACGTCCTCGAACACGTCGCGGATGTTCTCCGCCTGGTCGAGCGCGGCGGCGACGGCGCCGACCGTGTCGGGGCCGATGGCGTGCCCGCCCCCGATCAGCTCCACGAGCTCGTCGACGACGGCGCGCGCCTCGGCCACGCGCGCGCCCTCGCCGTCCAGCGTGAGCTTGTTGCCGCGAAGCGAGATCGAGCAGCCGAGACGCTCTCGCAGCGAGTCGAGCACCCCGTCGCCGACCCCCGCGAGCTCTGCGGCGACGTCGTTCGGAACCGTGACCACATCCTGCACCGGTCTCAGTGTAGGGATGGGCCGCTACGGTGTCCGCATGGGCGCCCTCACCGTCCTCTACGACGGCGGCTGTGGCATCTGCGTCCGGCTTGCCGGCCATGTCGCGACCCGGACCGGGGTCTCGGTCGTTCCGATCGACTCGGAGCTGGGCGCCGTGCTCCTGCGCGATCTCTCGCCGGCCGAGCGGGCGGCGTCCGTGCACGTCGTCGACGACCGCGGGCGCAGGCGCTCGGGCGGCGCCGCACTGCCGCCGCTGTTGCGACAGCTCCCGCACGCAGCCGTTCTCGCAGCCGCGGCCGAGCGGCTGCCGGGGCTCGCCGACCGCTGCTACCGGCTCGTCGCCCACCACCGGCGCACCCTGTCGCGGCTCGCCCGGCTCGAGGACTGTGGCGCCACGGCCGCCCGCCCCGTCGCCGGCTGCGCGCGCACGACACAGAGACGGCACGAAGACGGCCCACACCCGTCACCGCCGAGCCGATAGCGTTCCAAGAGGGAGCCTCGCTCCCCAATGGGGGAGTCCGTTCGAGGCCGGCTACGCGGAGGTCGCCTCCCGCCGCGCGTCGGATCCCGCCTGCTGACGCCCACGTCGGCGTGCGACCACCGCGAGCACCCCTGCGAGCGCGAGCAGCGCGACGAGGCCGCCGCCGACGAGGAGCGGCTCGTCGAGCCGGGGGCTCGAGCCCACGCCCGGCGCGCTCGCGGGCAAGCCGGCCGTGACGAGAGCGGCACGCAGCGTCTCCGAGCCGCGGATCCATCCGCCCACGGTCTCGCCGCCGGCGAACATCCGCTGCCCCGGCGCGAGGTAGAGAACGGGCCCTCCCGCGGCGTACGGGTACAGGTCCTGCGCGACGTGGCCGGGCTCGGACTCGCCGGCGGGCACGGTGTAGTCGACGCTGTAGCGGGGCCCGAGGTCGCCCGCCGGCCTGCCCGGGAGGCGCGCGTCCGGCACCTGTCCGAACGTGGTTG
Organism: Gaiella occulta; assembly: GCF_003351045.1. Classification (GTDB taxonomy): domain Bacteria; phylum Actinomycetota; class Thermoleophilia; order Gaiellales; family Gaiellaceae; genus Gaiella; species Gaiella occulta. The sequence continues at coordinate 9,974 of NZ_QQZY01000009.1, read as the reverse complement.
CGAAGAATCCGCCCTCGATCGTGAGGGCTCCGAGCGGCCCCGTGCCGTCCTCGCCGAAACCGGTGAGAACGAGCGGCGAGGCGAGCCCCGGGCCCTCGATGCGGGCCGCGCTCGGCCCCTTCGCCGCGGCGACGGCGGGCAGGGCGAGGAGCGCGGCCGTGAGGGCCAGGACTGCGAGCGTGAGCGAGCGTGCCATCATTCGACTCCTCTCTCGTGGGTCGCCTCGTCTACACCGCCGGTGGCTGCGCGGTTCCCCTCGACCGCGAGGGAACCCGGCGGCCCGCGCCGGTGTAGTGGGTGGTGTGGCGAGCCGGCCACCAGCAGAGCACGACGTCGTCGCGCGCGCGCAGCGGGGCGACGCCGACGCGTTCGCACAGCTCGTCCGACCGCACGAGGAGATCGCCTTCCGAACCGCATTCCTGATCACGCGCAACGCCGCCGACGCGCAAGAGGCCGCGCAGGACGGGCTCGTCAAGGCCTTCCGCTCGCTCGCCCGGTTCCGCCGCGAAGCGCCGTTTCGCCCGTGGCTGCTCGCGATCGTGGCGAACGAGGCGCGCAACCGCCGCCGCTCGGCCGGCCGCCGCGAGTCGCTCGTGCTGCGGGCGGCGGCAGAGGCTCTCTCGGGGGACGCGGCTCCGTCCCCCGAGGGGGTGCTCGTGGCCGCCGAGGAGCGTGCCCGCGTTCTGCGCGCCGTCGAGGCGCTCGCAGACGAGCAGCGGCTCGTCGTCGCCTGCCGCTACTTCCTCGGCCTCAGCGAGGAAGAGAGCGCGGTCGTGCTCGGCATCCGGCGCGGCACCGTCAAGTCGCGGCTGTCGCGCGCCCTCGACCGGCTCCGGGAGACGATGTGAACGACCTGCACGCCACGCTCACGGCGCTCGCCGAGGAGATCGAGTTCCCCCCCACGCCCGAGCTGCTCGCCGCGATCAGCCGCGAGCGCCCCGTGTCCCGCCGCGCGCGGCGGATGCGCGTCGCGATCGTCCTCGTCGCGATCGCAGCCGGCATCGCCGCCGGTCTCGCGCTCTCCCCCGGCGCCCGCAGCGCCTTCCGGGCGCTGTTCCGGGTCGGGAGCGTCGAGATCGTGCGCCTGGACGAGGCGCCGCCCACGGCGGCCGCCCGGCTCGTGCCGTTCGGCCGTCCGGTTTCGCTCGACGAGGCCTCGCGATTCGTACCGTTCCGGATCCGGCTACCGAGAACGGCGACCGGGCGTCCTCCGGCGACCGTCTACCTCGACCGGGCGGGCGGTGGCATCGTCTCGCTGGTCTGGTGCTGCGAGCGGCGCATCGTCCTGACCGAGGTCGTGAGCGGCGTGCCGGGGCTGCTCGAGAAGACGGTCGGGCCGGCGACCCTGATCGAGCCGGTGGACGTCGCCGGACGGCGCGGGCTGTGGGTGGAAGGGGCCGACCACGTCGTCCGCGTCGCGGCGCCGGACGGCCCGTGGCTCGAGCGCACGGTTCGCGTGCGCGGCGGTGTGCTGATCTGGGCGAGCGACGGTGTCACGCTCAGGCTCGAGGGCGACGTGTCGAAGGCCGAGGCACTCGCGATCGCGAGGCACGTCCGCTAGCCTCGCATGGAAGCTCGAGGCGGGTCTAGGCGAGCTTCTCGCGGACGAGCTGGCTCACCTGCGAGCCGTCCGCGCGGCCGGACACCTGCGGCATCACGTCCGCCATCACGCGTCCGAGGTCGCGAATCGAGGTGGCGCCGACCTCCGCGATCACGTCGTCGACGATCTCCTCGATCTCCTCCTCGCTGAGCGGGTCCGGCATGAACTCCTCGAGCACCTCGAGCTCGAAGTCCTCCCTGTCGGCCTGCTCCTCGCGACCGGCCTTCTCGTATGCCTCGAACGCCTCGACCCGCTTCTTGCGCTCTCTCTGCAGCACCTGCAGCTCCTCGTCCTCGGTGAGGTGGCGCTGCAGCTCCTTCTGCGCCGACCTCAGGCTCGAGAGGATGAGCGCGAGCGCGTCGCGGCGGTCGTCGTCGCGCGACAGGCGTGCCTGCTTCAGCTCTTCCTCGATGCGGGGAATGAGGTTCATGGGGATAGTCTGCTCCTGCGCGGCGGTCAATGGAACCCGGGAAGGCGGGCGCCCCCGAGCACGTGCCAGTGGAGATGGAAGACGGTCTGGCCCCCGCCCGGTCCGACGTTGACGACCACACGGTAGTCGGTGAGACCGGCGCGTGCGGCGGTCTCGGCGATGAAGCGGAGCATGCGGCCGGCTTCCTCGTCGGAAAACGCGGCAACGTCGCGGAAGGTGTCGACGTGCCGTTCGGGCAGGACGAGCAGGTGCGTGTCGGCGGCGGGCGCGATGTCGCGGACGGCGACGAAGCCGTCCGCCGCGTGCACATGGTCGCCCGCGGCGACGATCCTGCAGAAGAGGCAGTCGTCAGGCGGCAACGGCAAGCACCCCCTCCTCGCAGACCCCTGTCGCCCGTGCGCGCACGAGCGCGCCGACGGGCGCGTCGAGCAGCCAGGGGGTGTAGTCGTCCGCGTAGCCGCGGCCGGGCCGGTCGACGAGCACGATGTCCTCGCTGCCGACACGGCGCTCCCAGCGGGCACGGCAGGCGGCTCCCGAGGCGGCCCGCAAGCGGGCGCCGCGTTCGCGCTTGACGGCGGCCGGGACAGGGTCGTACGCGGCCGTCTTCGTTCCCGGGCGCGGCGAGTACGGGAACACGTGCACCTTGGTGATGCCCGCGCGCTCGACGGCGTCGAGGGTGTTCGCGAACGCCCGCTCGTCCTCGGCCGGGAAGCCGACGATCACGTCGGTCGTGAGGTTGAAGTCGCCGAGCGGCTCCAGCTTCGCAAGATACGACGCGACCCGGTAGCGGCGTCCCATCGCCGCGAGCACCGCGTCGTCGCCGGACTGGAGCGGAACGTGCAGGTGCCGGGACACGGTGGGCGTCTCGCGCAGCGCGGCGACGAGATCGCCGTCGACGTGGTTGATCTCGATCGACGAGAGGCGCAGGCGCTCGACCCCGGCGATCGCGCCCGCCTCACGGACGAGACGGGCGAGCGTGTAACCGGCCCCGCGGTCGCGGAAGCAGCCGAGGTTGACGCCGGTCAGCACGATCTCCTTGTGGCCCTGCTCGACGCGACGGCGGATCTCCCCGAGCACCGCCTGCGCCGTACGGCTGCGCGTTCCGCCGCGGACGAGCGGGATGACGCAGAACGCGCACGAGAACGAGCAGCCGTCCTGGATCTTCACGAACGCGCGCACCCGCTCGAGGCGATGCTCGGCCTGGACGCAGGCGATCGCGCCGACGTCGCCGGCGACCGCCGCCGGGATCTCCTCGCTCCGACCCGCCACGACGGTGACGTTGTCGGGCAGGCCGGCGAAGGCGTCGACGGCGAGATTCGCGGCGCAGCCGGTGACATACACCCTGCGGTGGGTGCGGGCGGCACGGTGGGCGGCCTGGCGCGACTTCGCGACCGCCTCGCGCGTGACGCAGCACGTGTTGACGACGGCGACGTCACCGTGGCCGTCGACCTCGACATGGCCGTCGCCGAGCAGCCGTTCGCGGATCGCCTGCTGATCGGCGAACGAGACCTTGCAGCCGAGGAACTGAGCAGAGAACGTCGCCATCGGGCCTCTGAGATTAGACGCTCGCGGCCGAGGTCCGGCGCTCCGAGCTCGGCGAGCGCCCGCGGGCGGGCCTCCGCTCTCCCTCGCGAAGGAGCGGAGCGCCTACCCGCAGCCCCCGCGGGCATCGCGGCCGCCGGCACGGACGAGCAGGTCGGCGGCCCAGCCGTCCACCTCCCGGCCCTCGACCCACGTCCACCCGGGCGCGGCGGGCCGCTCGCCGGCGAGGTAGCCGGACGTGATCACGTATCCGGCGTCGACCCGGGACAGCACGTGCTCGACGGGGCCGAGCAGGATGTTCGCGACGGCGACGTCCACCCGCGGCAGCGGCCCGGACAGGGCGTCGATCACACGCGTCTCGACGACGACGCCGTTCGACTCGGCGTTCGCGCGCGTCACCTCGACGGCAACGGGATCGTCGTCGACGGCGAGCAGGGGCCCGTAGCCGAGACGCGCCCCTGCGATCGCCAGCACCCCGGAGCCGCAGCCCACGTCGAGCAGCGAGCCTCGCGGCGCGATCGCCAGCAGCTCGACGCAGAGCCGGGTCGTCGCATGGGCGCCGGTACCGAAGGCGCGACCCGGATCGATCACGACGGCCGGCTCGCCGTCGGGGAGATGATCCCAGGGCGGCCCGATCCAGATCCCTCCGACGCGGACGGGGCGGTGGAACGCGCGCCACGCATCCTCCCAGCCAGGCTCGACGCGCTCGACGCGTGCCGCCGGGAAGGACTCACGGATCCGGCCGACGTCGCCTTCGTCGACGTAGAGGCCGAGCTCGATCTCGCCGCCGGCGGCGCGCTCCTCGAGGCCGCCCGGGACGAGCTCGAGGGCGAGCGCGCGCGCGCATTCGACGTCGGCCGCCGCCACCCGCACCGCCACTCGCACGCACACGCTCAGCGGAAGACGTTCCTGAGGCGCCCGAAGAACCCGTCGTCGGCGTGGTAGGCACCCTCGCCGAGCGACGCGTCGAGCTGCTCGACGAGCTCGCGCTGCGCGGGCGTCAGCACGCGGGGCACGCGCACGCGTACGTGCACGTGCATGTCGCCGCGCCTGCCGCCGTGGAGCGAGGGCATGCCCCGCCCCTCGAGGACGTGCACGGAGCCGGGCTGCGTGCCGGCGGGCAGCTCGAGCTCGATCTCGCCCTCGGGCCCGGGGACGGTGACGAGGGCGCCGAGCGCAGCCTGGGTCATCGTCAGCTCGGCGGCCGCGTGCAGATCGTCGCCGTCCCGCTCGATCCCGGGCTGCGGCCGGACGTGCACCTGTACGAACAGGTCGCCCGGAGGTCCGCCCAGAGAGCCGGCATGCCCCTCCCCACGAAGCCGGATGCGCTGGCCGTCGGCGATGCCGGCCGGCACGTCGACGTCGAGGGAGCGGTCCTCGAGGATGCGCCCGGCGCCGTCGCACGCCGCGCACGGCGACTCGACGATGCGCCCGTCCCCGTCGCAGCGAGGGCAGGCGGCGCTGCGGACGAACTGGCCGAACACGCTCTGCGACACCTGCTGCACGCGACCGGCGCCTCCGCAGGTCGAGCACGTGACCGGTCTCGTGCCCGGCTCGGCGCCGTCGCCGCCGCAGGAGGCGCACGTGCGCGCGACGCGGACGGATACCGTCACGCGGGAGCCGGCGAACGCGTCGGCGAGAGCGATCTCCGCCACCGCCGCGACATCGGCTCCACGGCCGGGCCGCGCCCGGCTCGCCTGCCTCCCCTGGCCGAAGAACGCCTCGCCGAAGAAGGCCCCGAAGATGTCCGAGAGGCTGCCGAGGTCGAAATCGCCCGGCGTGAAGCCGCGGCCGCGCAGGCCCTCGCGCCCGAAGCGGTCGTAGGTGGCGCGGCGCTCGGGGTCGGACAGCACCTCGTACGCCTCGGCCGCCTCGCGGAAGCGCTCCTCGGCATCGGGAGCCTCGGAGACGTCGGGATGGAGCTCGCGGGCGAGCCTGCGAAACGCCTTCTTGATCTCGCCGTCGCTCGCCCCACGCTCGACGCCGAGGATCTCGTAGTAGTCGCGCTCTGCGGTTGCCATCGCCTCGAGGGTAGCGGCGGGATCAGACTCCCTCGTACACGTCCTCGACGAGCCGCGACAGCTCGAACGCCGCGGCACGCACCGTGCGGATCGCCTTCTCGTAGTCCATGCGCAGGGGGCCGAGCAGCGCAACCGATCCCAGCGAGCGGCTTGCGAGCCCATAGGTGGCGCCGACATAGGAGACGTCGTGCAGCTGCCCGCCGTCGACCTCGGGGCCGACGCGCACGACGGTGCGGCGCGGATCGAGAGCATCGGAGAGCAGTGCGAGCACCGCCGCGCGCCGCTCGAGGACGTCGAGCAGACGCTGACAGGCATCGAGCTCGGCCCCGCGCGCGTCTCCGAGCAGGCCGGCGGCACCGCCGACGAACAGCTGGGGCCCGTCGTCGGCGACCGCATCGACGAACGCCGGCCGCAGCCGCGCGAGGAACGAGCGCTCGCGCCACGGCAGCGCGGGCTCCTCGAGCCGGCGGCGCAGCGTGCTCGAGCCGAGGGCGAGGCCGATCACCTGCTCCTCCAGATACGTGCGCGCCCATTCGACGAGGCCGGGGTCGGCGGGCTCCTCGAGCTCGAACACCCGTTTCGTGACCCCGCCGGTGGACGTGATCACGACGACGATCACGGCACGCGGCTGGAGCTGGAGCACATCGACGTGGCGCACGGATGCCGAGCCCAGCGCCGGCGCCGAGACGAGCGCGAGCAGCCGCGTCGCCTGGGAGAGCGTCTCGGTCGTCGACCGGAGCGCCGCCTCGAGCTCGTTGCGCATCTCCGCGATCTCGAAGGGCAGCGTCTCGGTCCGCCCGTCGAGCGTGTCGACGAGCTCCTCCGCGTAGAGCCGGTAGCCGCCCTCGGTCGGCACACGACCGGCGGAGGTGTGCGGGTGCGTGAGCAGGCCGAGGCTCTCCAGCTCGGCGAGCTCGTTGCGCACGGTCGACGAGGACACGTCGATGCCGGAGCGCTCGACGAGCGCCTTCGAGCCGACGGGCTGGCCGGTCGCCACGTACTCCTCGACGAGCCGCCGCAGAATCTCGCGCTTGCGGGAGGAGATCTGCTCCATCTCGCCACCGATCGTACCCCCGGCAGGAGGCCGTCGCAGCGGCTCGTGACCCGTCGCGTTCGCGGCCGGCTCGGGCTCAGGCGAGCAGCTCGGCCGTCACGCCGCCGCCGAGGAACCGTCCGCGCCGCGTAAGCCGCAGCGCCTGCTCGTCGAGCACGGTGCCGGACCGGACACCGACGCGCTCGACGAGCCCGCCGGCGACGAGCCGCTCGAGCGCTCGCTCGTCGATTGCCTCCTCCAGGCCCGCGCGAAGCAGCGGCTCGTCGAGGCGTAGCCCGAGCATGAGCCGCTCCCGCGCCTTCGTCGCGGCGTCGAGCTCCTCGACCTCCCGGGGAGGCGACTCGCCGGCCCGCAGCGCCCCGACGTAGCGCCCGAGCGAGGGCAGGTTGCGCCGTCGCACGCCCGCGAGCGTCGACACCGCCCCGATACCGACGCCGAGGTAGCTGCGCCCGCGCCAGATGCCGAGATTGTGCCGAGCGCGGAGGTCGCGCCCACCCGCCCGCCCGCCGTCGAGGCAGAAGTTCGCCGTCTCGTACCAGCGGTAGCCGGCCCCCGTGAGCGTCTCGACGACGTGCTCGAAGTACCCCTCCATCGCCTCGGCCTGGCGCGCGAGCTCGTCCCCGAAGGCGTGTGTGAAGCGCGTGCCGGGCTTCGCCTCGAGCTCGTAGCAGGAGAGGTGCTCGGGCGCGAGCGCGAGCGCCTCCGCGAGATCGCGATCGAGGTCGGCGGGCTCCTGGCCCGGGATGCCGTAGACGAGGTCGAGCGAGATGTTGTCGAAACAGGCATCGCGTAGAGTGTGCACGGCATGCCGGACGTCGTCCGGTCCGGAAACACGCTCGAGCACCTCGAGCAGCCGCGGCGCAAAGGTCTGCGCCCCGAGCGACACCCGCGTCACCCCGCCCTCGCGCAGCAGCGCGGCAAGCTCGGGCGTGACGGTCTCGGGGTTGGCTTCGACCGTCACCTCGCCGGCAGCCGGCAGCGCCTCCAGCACACGGCGCAGGGCGTCCAGGTGCGTGAACGTCGGGGTACCGCCGCCGAGGAAGACCGTCTCCAGTGGAGACGAGAGCACGTGACGCTCGCGCTCGAGCTCGACGAGGAGGGCATCGACGTAGGGACCGTGCTCCTGCGCGCGCCCGACGACGGTGACGAAGTCGCAGTACCCGCAGCGGTGCGCGCAGAACGGCAGGTGGAGATAGAGGTGCCGGACAGCCGCCGCCGGAGCGCCCGTCGCGGTCACGGCTCGAGCTCCCGCACGGCACGGCCGCCCGCGACCGGCGGCACCGACGCCTGCTCGCGGTGGGGCGTGATCGGAAGACCGCCCACCGCCGCCCGCTACTTCTTCCTGTCGCCGTCCAGGTTGAGAACGGCGAGGAACGCCTCCTGCGGCACCTCCACGCCCCCGACCTGCTTCATCCGCTTCTTGCCCTTCTTCTGCTTCTCGAGCAGCTTGCGCTTGCGGCTGATGTCGCCGCCGTAGCACTTCGCCAGCACGTCCTTGCGCCGCGCCTTCACCGTCTCGCGCGCGATCACGCGGGCGCCGATCGCCGCCTGGATCGGCACGTCGAACATCTGCCGCGGGATCTCCTCCTTGAGCCGCTCGACGAGCAGGCGGCCGCGCTCGTAGGCGAAGTCGCGGTGGGTGATGAGCGAGAGCGCGTCGACCTGCTCGCCGCCGACGAGGATGTCGACGCGGCTGAGGTTGCCTTCGCGGAAGCCCGCCATGTCGTAGTCGAAGCTCGCATAGCCGCGCGTGCGCGACTTCAGCTGGTCGTAGAAGTCGAGCACGATCTCGCCGAGCGGCAGCTCGTAGGCGAGCAGCACGCGCTCCTCGGACAGGTACTCCATGTGGTCGAAGCGGCCGCGGCGCTCGTTGCAGAGCTCCATGACGGCGCCCACGTGGTCCTTCGGCACGATCACCGACGCCTTGATGTACGGCTCCTCGACGCGCTCGAGCTCGCGCGGCATGTCGGCGGGGTTGTGCACCTCGACCGTCTCGCCGTTGCGCCGCTCGACCCGGTAGGCGACGTTGGGCGCGGTCACGAGCAGGTCGAGATCGAACTCGCGCTCGAGCCGCTCGCGCACGATCTCCATGTGCAGCAGGCCGAGGAAGCCGCAGCGGAAGCCGAAGCCGAGCGCCTGCGACGTCTCCGGCTCGTAGAACAGGGCGGCGTCGTTGAGCTTGAGCCGCTCCAGCGCGTCGCGCAGCTCCGGGTAGTCGTCGGAGTCGGTCGGGAAGAGGCCGGCGAACACCATCGGCTTGACATCCTTGTAGCCGGGCACGGGCTCGTTCGCCGCCACGCCCTTGCGCGTCGTCAGCGTGTCGCCGACGCGCAGCGCCGAGACGTCCTTGAGGCCGGTGATGACGTAGCCGACCTCGCCCGCCTCGAGCGCCTGCACCGGCACGCGAGACGGCGACATGAAGCCGAGCTCCTCGGCGTCGAACTCGGTGCCGAGCGCCATCGCGCGCAGCGCCGCTCCGGTCTCGAAGCGGCCGTCGACGACGCGAACGAACGCGATCACACCGCGGTACTGGTCGTACGACGAGTCGAAGATGAGCGCCCGCGGCGGCGCGTCGCGATCACCGGCCGGCGGCGGTATGCGCTCGACGATCGCGTCGAGCACCTGGTCGACGTTGACGCCGGTCTTGGCCGAGATGCGCACGACGTCGTCCGGGTCGCCGCCGAGCAGGTTCGCGACCTCGACCGCGGCGCCGTCCGGGTCGGCCGAGGGCAGGTCGATCTTGTTGACGACGGGGACGATCTCGAGCTCGTTCTCGATCGCGAGGTAGGCGTTTGCGAGCGTCTGCGCCTCGATCCCCTGCGCGGCGTCGACGACGAGCACGGCGCCCTCGCACGCCTGCAGCGAGCGCGACACCTCGTAGGTGAAGTCCACGTGACCAGGCGTGTCGATGAGGTTGAGCTGGTGGCCCTTCCACGCGACCCGCACCGCCTGCGCCTTGATCGTGATCCCCCGCTCGCGCTCGAGATCCATCGAGTCGAGCAGCTGCTCCCGCATGTCGCGGTCGGCGACGGTGTCCGTGAGTTGCAGGATGCGATCGGCCAGGGTCGATTTCCCGTGGTCGATGTGGGCGATGATCGAGAAGTTGCGGATCCTGCTCTGGTCCATCGGGTCTCGGCGCCGATCGTAGCCGTAGACCCGTTTTCGCTGGACCCGGGCGCTTGCGGCGACGGCACGCTCGCGCTTCGGCCCCGAACGGGGGACACGCCCGCTCTTCCCCGCACCGATATCACCTGAATGAGCGAATCGCGTCCGCTTCATCGTCTCGCGCCGCACGAGGCAACCGACCGCCGGCCTCCGGGGGGGGGG
>NZ_QQZY01000008.1 GCF_003351045.1 Gaiella occulta | reverse complement strand
GGCGGGCGATCGCCGAGATCGACCACCCGCGGCGGTGTAGAGCACTCGCTTCCACGAACTCCTCCTCTGTCAGCATCCCGCGCGGCCTCCTCTTGTCGCTGCGGCGGTTGACACCGCAAGCGTGGGAAGGGGTCCCGCTGTTGGCCTATGCGGCCGGCCCGACGCTCAGCTGAGGAACTTCGACGATCGAGGGTGGGGAACTTCGGCGATCGCCGTCAGGGTGAAGGAAGCAACGCCAAGTCCGTCGATTTCGCCAGGATCGAGGCCCCCATCTTTGAGCGCGAGCCTAGAGGCATCGGCCAGCACCCGGGCAGTGGACGATTCCTCCGAGGGGTGGCGCAGGTACGAGGTCTCGCCTGCGCCGACGATGCGGGCGGCGCTCAACGCTCGCTCACCTGGAACGACAGGTGGCGGGTCAGCAGACTGACCTCGTGCACGCTCATCGCATCCGTCCCGTGACACGTTTCACGAGGTACCCCGTCGACAGATCATGACGCGAGAAGCCACGTTCGATCGTGAGCTCGACGAGCGTTCGAGGGAGCCGCGTCCGCCAGCGAAGCTCCTCTAGCAGCGCTCTGAGACGGTTCACCGCTCCGGCGAGCTCACCTACTACTGCGTCGTCCGGTCCCGCGATTGTCCAGCTTCTGCCCTGGTCGTCCCCGTCACCCGGGGCGTCGTGGATCTGCCACACCGCGGCCGGTCCTACGGCCGCGGTGTCGAATCCGAGCAGGGAACCGATTCGGGCAGCCGCCTCGGCAAAACCGTCCGGCTCCTCGATGGCTCGCCTTACCTGCCCGAGCTCTCGCGAGACGCCGTTGACTCCACGCGCAGCAACCTTCGCTGCGACTACGGCCGCTCTTCGCGTGTCGGCATTCTGACGGGGGAAGGGGACGTAGAACATCAAACGCGCGTTGAGGGCAGCTCTTGGGTCCCGGGGCGTGGACGGTCTGCGCTGTGGGGGGCCGCGAGTCCGACGCCCGGAGCGCCACTGGATGGATGAGCAAGCAGAGACAGGATTTGGCGGAGCGCTCCGAGTGTCTCCTCGGTTCGATCCGTGCCCTCGTAGAGCAACTGCTGCAACGTGAGCCCATCCAGCGCCGCGAACACGAGTCGTGCGACGGCCTTCCCTTCGACGCCGAGGGCGCTCAGCGACTTCGAGATCGCTTCGACGTAGTCGTCGTAGCTCTTGCGCACGTCTTCGCGCAGATCGGGGCTGCGGAGCGCTCGGAGCAGGACCTCGAACTGGAAGATTGCGTCCTCTGGGCGCTCGCTCAGCGCCCGCGGTACATCAGCGGCAAAGTGTTCGATCTCGCCCGTCGGCGCGGCGAGGTGGGTCGCCTCGAGCGTGTGCTCGACGGCCCACTTCAGTGCCTCATGGATCATCGACTCTCTGGTCCCGAAGTGGTACGAGGCGAGGCCGTGGGTGACGCCGGCCTCGGCAGCGACCGAGCGGAACGTGACGCCGTCGAAGCCGTCTCGCGCGACGACGCGGGGGAGCGCTCGACAGAGGGCCTCGCGGCCCTGGCCGCGGGTGATCCTCGAGCGGCTGGATGGCTTGCCGGGCTGCGCGCTGTTCGCCATTGGTACCTGGACGACCCTACCTTGACAAACGGACAGGAACAAGAAGCCTGTCACAGGCTCTCTGAACAGGGGGAAGGCTACTGTCCCTGGCGACTTCCTTGACAAATGCACAGGACGGTCTGATACTTGCGCGCATCACACCTCCGGTGCGCGGCGGTCCCGGGTCGTTCGCGGATCCGGGATCACGCGCCAACCCTCGTCCGTGACCGTCGGGAGGTCCGATGTCCAAGATGGAAGTGCAGACGCCAGCGAGTGCCGAGACCGACTGGGATCAGGTGCGCGAGTGGGACGAGCAGTACGTCTTCCACGTCCTCGCGACGAAGGATGAGTACCGGTCGAACGTGGTCGAGAGCGCCGACGGGTGCTACGTCACGATGGCGGACGGGCGCCGGATCTTCGACTTCGCCAACCAGCTCATCTGCGTCAACATGGGCCACCGGCACCCGAAGATCGTCGAGGCGATCCGGGAGGCGACGGACAAGTTCGGGTACGTCTGGGAGGGCCTGACGACCGAGTACCGAGCCCGCGCCGCGAAGCTGATCATGGAGGACATCGGCGTCGGCGAGTGGGCGGGCCGGATCCGGTTTCTCTCGACCGGCACCGAGGCGGTGGAGAACATGGTGCTGTTCGCGAAGCTCTACACCGGGCGCCGCAACATCGTCACTCGCACGTACGACTACCACGGTTGGACAAACGCCCTCTCGGGCGCCAACGGCATGCGCGGGTACCGCTCGAGCCTCGCCTCGGGGAGCGGCGAGCCCGTCCACCTGGACGTGCCGGACGCCCCCTCGGCGAACTACCACTACGCGCCTGCACCGCACTGCTACCGCTGCCCGATCGGGCATTCGTACCCTAACTGCAAGGACGAGAACGGGACGCTGGCATGCGTCAAGGCGACCGAGCACCTGATCAGCTCGATCGGCCCGGAGACGGTCGCCGGGTTCATCACCGAGCCCGCACAGGGCGCCGGGATGATCCACCCGCCCAAGGAGTACTTCCCGCAGGTCCGCGAGATGACCAAGCGCCTGAACGTCTTGTGGCTCGACGACGAGGTCATGACCGGGTTCGGGCGCCTCGGCGAGTGGTTCGGCTACAAGGTCTACGACGTCACGCCGGACATCATGGCCGTGGCCAAGGGGCTCAGCTCCTCGTCGCTGCCGGCCGCGGGCGTTGTGCTGTCGAAGGAGGTCACCGAGTTCTTCGACCAGTGGCGCTTCAATACGATGAGCACCTTCGGCTCGCACCCGCTCGGGATGGCGGCCGTGTGCGGCAACCTCGAGGCGATGCTCGAGGAGAACATCCTCGAGCGCGTCCGCGACCTCGGCGGGCACCTCGGCAGCGGGTTGATGGACCTCCAGGAGCGGCATCCCTGCGTTGGCCTGGCGTCGGGCCGCGGCCTCATGTGGTCGCTCGAGCTCGTCCGCAACAAGGAGACGCACGAGCCGTTCGTCTCGGTCGACCGCTACTCGACCTACGCGAAGACCGAGGAAGTGCCCGCGAGCGCGGTCGTCGGGAAGATCGCCTACGACGAGGGCGTCGCGATCGGCGCGTTCCTGCCCAACAGCATCCGGCTGGCGACCGCGTTCGTCGCCACCAAGTCCGACATCGACTTCGGTTTGGCGGCACTCGACAAGGGCCTGTCGGAGCTCGACAAGTACTGCGACTAGGAGTGAGAGGCGAGATGTCGACCATAACGACCCCGGCCGTCCACGAGCACAAGCTCTTCATCGGCGGTGCTTGGGAGCCGTCCTCGACGGGTGAGACGTTCGAACGGGAGAACCCGGCCACGGGTGAGCCTATCGGCCTGTTCCCGCGTGGGGCTGAGGAGGACGCAGACCGCGCGATCGCGGCGGCCCTCGAGGTCTATCGCTCCCGCAGCTGGTGGGACATCCCCGGCGCCCGGAGGCAGCACATGCTCCGGGGCGTCGCCGACTGGCTCCGCGACCACATCGACGACCTCACGAGGCTCGTGTCGGCCGAGGCGGGGAAGCCGGTTGCCTGGGCACGGTTCGATGTCCTCTTCGCAGCCGACTTCTTCGACTACTTCTCGGGGCTGGTCCGGGATGTGGGCGTCGGCGGGCGCACTATCCCCGGGCTCCGTCCCGACCTGTTTGCATACACGCTGAAGGAGCCGGCTGGGGTTGCGGGGATCATCACCCCCTGGAACTTCCCGCTGCTGATTGCCGCCCAGAAGGCTGCGCCCGCGCTGGCCGCCGGCTGTCCGATCGTCCTCAAGCCGGCACCGCAGACGCCCCTCACGGCGCTCGAGCTCGCACGGGCGTTCGAAGAGCTCGAGTTCCCGGCAGGCGTGTTCAACGTCGTGACGGACACCGGTCCCGGGAGCCCGGTCGGAGCACGACTCTGCTCGCACCCGGATGTGGCGGTCGTCTCGTTCACCGGCTCCACCGGCACAGGGGCGCGCGTCATGGAGGCCTGCGCGCCCACCATGAAGCGCGTCGCCCTCGAGCTGGGCGGGAAGTCTCCGATGATCGTCCACGAGGACGCCGATATCGAGGGCGCCGTCGACGCGGCGATCTTCGGGATCTTTTTCAACACGGGGCAGGTCTGCAACGCGTCGTCGCGCCTGCTCCTGCACGAGGTAATCGCGGACGACTTCCTCGAGCGGTTCGTCGCCGCGGCGAGCCGGCTGCGCGTTGGGCGTCCGACGAGCGACGACACGCAGATCGGCCCGCTCATCAGCCGTGATCAGATGGAGCGCGTCCTCTCGTACGTCGAGCTGGGCAAGCAGGAGGGCGCCGACCTGATCTACGGAGGCGAGCGCCTCACCGGCAACCTCGAGACCGGTTACTTCGTCGGGCCGACGATCTTCGACAACGTGGACGAGTCTATGCGCCTCGCCCAGGACGAGATCTTCGGCCCCGTGGTGACGGTCGGCCGCTACAGCGACCTCTCCGAGGCGATCGAGCGTGCGAACGCGACGACGTTCGGTCTGGCCGCCGGCGTGTGGACACGCGATATCGAGGTCGTCGACCGTGTCACCTGTGAGGTTCGGGCGGGGATGATCTGGGTCAACGAGTGGCTTGCGATGTTCCCGGAGACCCCGCACGGTGGGTACGGGATGAGCGGCATCGGCCGCGAGATGGGCCCCGAGGCCCTGCACGAGTTCCAGGAGAACAAGACGGTCATCCAGAAGACGGGTCCCCGGGAGCTGATGTTCCCGTGACGGGCCCCGTTCCATCGGCATGCGCCAACACAGGCGGGCGCGCTCCGTCTGACTCGCACCAGGCCCACTCACCACTGGAGGAATGCTGATGACGGATCTAACGCGACGCGAAGTAGTTCGCGCAGGAGCAGCCGGAGTGATCGTGCTCGGCTCGGGTGCGTTTCTCGGCGGCCTGGGCAGCGACGCTGCGCGGGCTGCTCTCTCACGGGGCTTTGCACCGGCTGCGAAGCGCGGCGGAACGCTCCGCGTCGGGATCGCGGGTGGCTCCCCGACCGACGACTTCGACATGGCGCACATTAACGGGCCGTCCGCGACCGTGCGTGGGCAGGCGTTCTACGAGACCGTCCCGTTCCTCGACGGACAGTTCCGCTTGCATGACGACTTCCTCGCCGACGAGTTCAAGCCGAACGCAACGGCGGACGTGTGGACGGTCCGGCTCAAGCAGGGCGTCGAGTTCCACAACGGGAAGACGGCGACCGCCGACGACTTGCTCTTCTCGATCAAGCGGCTCCTCGACCCCAAGTCTGGTGCCACCGCTGCCGGCCAGCTCACGGCGATCGACCTCAAGCAGACGAAGAAGCTCGACAAGCGGACGGTTCGCTTTGTCCTCAAGACGCCGCAGTCGTTCTTCGACTACCTGCTGAGCGACATCGTCTACCTCGTGCCGGTCGGGTACGACCCGAAGAAGCCGGTCAGCACGGGTCCCTGGCGCTTCAAGAGCTTCCAGCCTGCCCGCCAGACTGTGCTCACGCGGTTCGAGAACTACCACGGTACCCCGGCGTACGCCGACCAGCTCGTCATGACAGAGCTCCCGGACGACACGGCACGCGTGAACGCGCTGATCTCGGGCCAGGTGGACGTGATCAACCAGGTCCCCTACCCGAGCGTCGCACAGCTCAAGGGGCAGTCCGGGGTCCAGGTCGCGGTCTCTCCGACCGGTGGGTGGAACCCGATCACCATGCGGGTGGACGTCGCTCCGTTCACCGACGTGCGGGTGCGCCAGGCCATCCGGCTCGCGATGAACCGCAAGCAGGCGATCGCGAGTGCGCTGTACGGCCAGGGCTCGCCGGCGGCCGACACGTATGGGCGGTTCGACCCATCGTTCAGTGCCGCATTCACCCGTGATCAGGACATCGAGAAGGCGAAGAGCCTCCTCAAGCAGGCGGGGCAGACGAACCTGAAGCTCGAGCTCGTCACCTCACCGATCGCGGCCGGCATCGTCGAGGCCTGCCAGGTGCTCGCCCAGAACGCGAAGGCCGCCGGGATCAACATCACGGTGCGCAAGGTCGATCCGGGCACGTACTTCTCCCGGTACGGCAAGTGGCCGTTTGCGATCGACTTCTGGGTGGGCCTGCCGTACCTTGTCGTCGCGTCGATCGCCGACGGCCCGGGCGCGAACGTCGTCAACACGACGCACTTCAACGATCCGACCTTCAACAAGCTCTACGGCCAGGCGTCGAAGACGCTCGACAAGAACAAGCGTGCGTCGATCGTGCACGCGATGCAGAAGGTCCAGTACGACCGGGGCGGCTACATCATCTGGTCGTTCCAGAACTCGGTCGACGCCTACTCCAAGAAAGTCGGTGGCATCCAGCCGATCGACAAGACGGCCTGGGGGCTCAACCGCTGCCAGCTGCACAAGCTCTACTTCAAGTAGATCGCTGCGGGCACGGTGACGCGAGCCATGGCTGGCGGAGAGCAGCAGCTGCTTACCCCGGAGACTCTGATCGAGTCTCCGGGGCCCGTCATCTCGGGAGCACGGTCTCCCAGGACGGCGATGCTTGTGTGGATCCTGCGGCGCGCGCTCCTCAGCCTCCTCGTGCTGTTCGGCGTCTCTGTCCTGATCTTTCTCGCGACGCAGGCACTCCCGGGAGACCCGGCGGTCCAGATTCTGGGCCACACCGCAACTCCCGAGCAGCTCGACGAGCTGCGCAAGCAGCTGGGCCTTGACCAGTCGCTGCTCGACCAGTACCTCACCTGGCTCGGGAACGTGCTGACCGGCTCGCTCGGCCAGTCCCTCACCTCTCCGCAGTCGGTCAGCTCGCTGCTGATCGATCGAGGGCTGGCATCCCTGGCACTCGTGCTCTCGTCCGCGCTCATCGCCATCCCGCTTGCCGTCGTCATGGGCTCGGTCGGCGCAGTTCGGCGCGACCGCCCACTCGACCACGCGACCCAGGGCATCTTCCTCGTCCTGACCGCCCTGCCGGAGTTCGTGATCGGGCTCGGACTCCTGATCCTCCTCGGCACGACGGTGTTCAAGGTGCTGCCGACGGTCGCCCTGATCCCGTCGGGAGGTGCGGCCTTCACCCACCCGAAGGAACTTGCGCTACCGGTTCTGACCCTCGTGCTCGCGGTTCTGCCGTACCTGACGCGCCTCCAGCGTGCCGCGATGATCGACGTGCTTGAGTCCGATTTCATCCAGATGGCTCGCCTAAAGGGACTCCCGGAGCGGGTGGTCGTACGCCGGCACGCCCTGCGCAACTCGCTCGTCCCGGTCGTCCAGGGTTCGGCGCTCACGCTCATCTACCTGACCGGAGGCATAGTGGCGATCGAGTACCTGTTCGCCTATCCCGGTCTCGGCAGCGCCCTCACGACGGCCGTGGCCGGTCGAGATCTCCCAGTGGTGCAGGCGATCGTCCTGCTGCTGGCGTCGGTCTACGTCGTCGTGAATCTCGTCGCCGATCTGCTCACGGTCCTGCTCGTCCCTCGCCTGAGGACCCGGCGCGCATGAGCGCGGCTCCCATCGCCGTCGAGTCCGCGACGCCGATTGGCCAACGCAAGCGCCTCCGGACAGTGCGTCGGTCGCTCCGGTACGGCAGGGTCCGCCTCGGCCTCGGGCTGCTCCTCTTCGTTGTCCTGCTGGCGCTGATCGGCCCCTTCGTGGCACCCCACAACCCCGATGACGTGATCGGCCTTCCGGCGCAGGGTCCGTCGGGCGACTTCCTCCTCGGGACGGACTATCTCGGCCACGACGTGCTCTCGCGTGTTCTGTGGGGAGGGAGAAGCGTTCTCTGGATGTCCTTCTCGGCCGCCACGCTCGGGGTCGTGGTCGGCGCGGCGGTCGGGCTGTTCGCCGCCTATACCCGGACGATCGCCGACGACCTGCTGATGCGCAGCATGGACATCATCCTCGCGTTCCCCCAGATCGTCTTCGTGCTCCTCTTCGTCTCGCTGCTCGGCCCGAAGCTCGGGCTCATCGTCGTCCTGGTGGCGCTCGCGTGGGTCCCTCAAGTGGCACGGGTCGTACGCGGCATCACCTCCGACATCGTCCACCGCGAGTACGTCGAATCCGCGGAGCTGATCGGGCTCTCGAGGTGGAAGATCCTGACCCGCGAGATCCTCCCGAACGTCACGACGCCTCTGATGGTCGAGTACGGGCTCCGCCTGACGTGGTCGATCGCTCTGATCGCTGCGATCAGCTTCCTGGGCTTCGGCATCCAGCCGCCGAACGCCGACTGGGGCCTGATGATCAACGAGAACAGGAGCATCCTGACGCTCCAGCCGTGGCCGATCCTCGTCCCGGCCGTGTGCATCGGCCTGTTCGCGATAGCGACCAACTTCATCGCCGAAGGGATCGCCCGGACGATAGCAGGGGTCGACCGCGAGGGAGGTGCGCGGTGACCGCACTCGAGGTCTCGGAGCTCCGGGTCGAGCTGCACCCCGGCGGCCAGGAGATCGTGAAGGACGTCTCGTTCTCGGTCGGACGTGGCGAGGTCGTCGGCATCGTCGGCGAGTCAGGGTCCGGCAAGACAACGGTGGCGCTCGCGTTACTCGGTCATGCGAAGCGGGGAACGCGTATCGCGGACGGCTCGGTGCGCATCGACGGTCAGGAGATGCTCGGCAGGTCGGTCGTCGAGGTCCGCGCGGCCCGAGGGAGCAGCATCTCGTACGTCCCCCAGGACCCCGCCGCGGCCCTTAACCCCGCGCTGACGATCGGCACGCAGCTGGTCGAGGTGATCGAGACACACCGGCGGTCGGCGACATCGGACGAGGTCCTCGAACGCGTCCGCGAGACGCTCGGGGAGGTCACGCTACCCGCGGACGGCGCGTTCCTGCGGCGGTACCCGCATCAGCTCTCCGGCGGCCAGCAGCAGCGCGTCTGCATCGCCATGGCGTTCCTGCTCCGACCCAAGATGATCGTCCTCGACGAACCGACGACAGGTCTCGACGTCACCACCCAGGCGCACGTCCTCGAGACCGTGCGCGACCTCTGCCGGGAGCACAACGTCGGTGCGGTGTACGTCAGCCACGACCTCGCTGCCGTCTCGGTGCTGGCCCACCGCGTGCTCGTGATGTACGCGGGCAGGATGATCGAGTCCGGGCCGGTGAAGCGCCTCTTCACCCGTCCTGGCCACCCGTACACGCGCCGGCTCGTCGAGGCGATCCCGGACATCTCCGCCCGGCTCGCCCTCGAGGCGATCCCGGGCCACGTCCCTCCACCAGGCCGTCGACCCGAGGGTTGCGTCTTCGCGCCCCGCTGCGCCGACGCTCTTGCCAGCTGCCGTGACGCCGAGCCTCCGAACGTTCAGCTCGAGCCGAACCACGACGTGGCCTGCTTCCGCGCTGCGGAGGTCGCCGAGTTCGATCTCAAGCTCGTGATCGTCCCCGATGCGGCCAAGGCCACGGCCGAACCGGTGCTCGTCGTGCGAGCGCTCAACGCCTTCCACGGGGACAGGCACGTCCTCCACGACGCCTCCCTGGAGCTGAGGCCCCGCGAGTGTCTGGCGCTCGTCGGCGAGTCCGGCTCGGGGAAGACCACGCTCTCGCGGGCGATCATGGGGCTCCACCTCCCTCGGAGCGGGGAGGTCGTCTTCAAGGGCGACGTCGCGAGCGCGGACGTGCGCAAGCGTCCGGCCAAGAGCCGCCGTGGGCTCCAGTACATCTTCCAGAGCCCGTACAACTCCCTCAACCCGCGACACACGATCGGCCAGATCGTGGGCGTCCCGATTGAGCACTTCTTCGGGCTCCGTGGTCGTGAGACGGCAGAGCGCGTGAACCGCGCGCTCGAGCGCGTCTCGCTCCCGTCCGCCATCGCGTCTGCCTACCCGGACGAGCTCTCCGGTGGAGAGCGACAGCGCGTTGCGGTCGCACGCGCACTCGCGTGCGAGCCGGAGGTGCTCATCTGCGACGAGATCACCTCGGCGCTCGACGTCTCGGTGCAGGCGGCGATCATCCAACTCCTCGACGACCTGCGTCAGCAGGAAGACCTGGCGATCCTCTTTGTCACCCACAACCTCGCCCTTGTCAGGACGATCGCAGACCGGGTGATGGTGCTCAGCGAGGGCCACGTCGTCGAGAGCGGGATCACCGCGAGCGTGATCGGCCACCCCGAGCACCCTTACACGCGGGAGCTGATCGCGGACACGCCGACGCTTGCGGGGCTCGCGACCGTGACGGACATCGTGGCCCAGCCTCTCGCCGGGGGGGCGGGCGCGTGAGGATCGGGATCCCCAGGGAGATCAAGCGGAAAGAGTTCCGCGTCGCGCTCACGCCCGCCGGCGCCCTCGAGCTCACCTCAAGCGGTCATCAGGTCACGGTGGAGACCGCCGCCGGCGAGGGCTCCGGCTTCTCCGATGACGACTACCGCGCCGCCAGCGCGCACATCGCACCGACTGCCGAGGACGTCTGGTCCGACGCGGAGCTACTCCTGAAGGTGAAGGAGCCGATCCCGCAGGAGTACCCGCTTCTCCGGGAGGAGCTCGTGGTGTTCACCTACCTCCACATCGCTGCCGACGAGCCTCTCACCCGCGCGCTCCTCGAGTCCGGCACGACCGCGATCGCCTACGAGACCGTGCAGTTGCCGGATGGCCGGCTCCCACTGCTCGCGCCGATGAGCGAGGTCGCGGGGAGGCTGGCGCCGCAGATGGGGGCGACGTCGCTGGAGAAGGCGCGGGGCGGCCGCGGCATCCTGCTCGGCGGTGTCCCCGGTGTGCCTCCGGCCAAGGTCGTCATCCTGGGGGGCGGGATCGTCGGATACAACGCCGCTCTCATCGCATCCGGGATGCGCGCGCACGTCCTCGTCCTCGACCAGTCCGTCGACCGGATACGCGCACTCGAGACTATGCTGGACGGGCGCGCGCAGCTGGCGATGTCGAGTCGCCTCGAGATAGAGCACGCGATCAGCGACGCCGACATGGTGATCGGAGCGGTGCTGGTGCCAGGGGCGCTTGCGCCGAAGCTCGTCACCCGCGAGATCCTTGCGTCGATGAAGCCGGGCGCCGTTCTCGTCGACGTTGCGATCGACCAGGGCGGCTGCTTCGAGACCTCGCGCCCCACGACGCACGACGACCCGGTGTACGAGGTCGACGGCATCGTGCACTACTGCGTCGCGAACATGCCGGGTGCCGTCCCCGTGACCTCCACGAGGGCGCTCACGAACGCCACCTTCCCCTACATCGAGCTGATCGCCCGAGAGGGCATCGAGGCGGCCATCGACCGGCTGGCGCCCCTTGCGGCCGGCGTCAACGTCGCACGTGGCGTGATCACACACCAGGCTGTTGCGGACGCTCACGGCCTGCCGTTCGAGGCGCTGTCGACCGTCCTCGCCGGAACGGGAACGAGGCGCCCGCACGCCGTTGCAGCCTCGCTGGCCCACGGTGCCTGACCAGCTCCCGGACGGCGAACTCGACGCACTCTGGCAGCCGCTGGAGCTCCGGGCCGCCATCCTGCCGAACCGCGTCATGTGCTCCGCCACGACGCTGCGATACGGCAGCGGCGGGCACCTCGGGAACCGGCACCTGGCCTTCTATCGCGAGCGCGCGCTGGGCGGCGTCGGGCTCCTCTTCACCGAACAGCTCAGCGCCAGCCCGCTCAGCGAGACACCGTTCCCCGGTGCGATCGCGGCCTACGACACGGAGACTGTCCAGCGGTTCCAGGAGCTCACCGCTGCTCTCGCCGAGCACCCGACCCGACTCTTCGCTCAGCTTGTGGCAGGGGGCGGGATGGGATCCAGCACCGTCGGGCTCGACCACTGGGCCCCGGTACGCGCGCCGTCGCACGTGCCGTCGCCCGGGGGAGAGATGCCCGAGCCGCTCGCCGTCGAAGAGATCGCCCAGCTGGTTCGCGACTTCGCCTGCTCCGCCCGCAACATGCGGGACGGCGGGCTCCACGGCGTCGAGGTGCACGGTGCGCACGGGTGGCTTGTCGGGCAGTTCCTCAGCCCGTTCTACAACCGGCGCGACGACCAGTACGGCGGCAGCGTCGAGAGGCGCTGCAGGCTGGCTTTGGAGATCGGCGCCGCAATCCGGACAGAGGTGGGAGACGATCTCCCGCTCGGCCTTGCCCTGACGTACGACGAGTGCATCGGCCCCGCAGGCATCACGATCGATGAGACCCTGGCGCAGCTCGCCGTCCTCGTCGACGCCGCGATCTACGACTTCTTCGACGTGTCGATCGGGGCGTCGCACGCCGAGTACATGACGATCGCGTCGATGAGCGTGCCCGAGAACCACGCCCTCGCAGCAGCCGCCTCCGCGAAGCGCGCGGTCGGCGACCGTGCCGCCGTGTTCGTCGCAGGGCGCGTCGTCGATCTGCGCATGGCCGCACGGGCCGTCGCCGCGGGCGATGCCGACGTGGTCGCGATGACGAGAGCGCACCTCGCCGATCCGCATCTCATCCGCAAGGCGAGGGAAGGGCGCGGCGCCGAGACGAGCCGGTGCGTTGGAGCGAACGTCTGCGTCGGCCGTGCGCTCCGCGGCATCGAGGTCGCCTGCGTCGTGAATCCGACGACCGGACGCGAGGAGCGTTGGGGCGTCGGGTCGCTGACCCGGGTGGACGTCCCCCGCAGGATCGTCGTGATCGGCGCCGGGCCCGCGGGGCTTCGCGTCGCTGCTACCGCCGCGGCCCGGGGCCACGACGTCACCGTGATCGAGCGAGAGAACGAGCCCGGGGGGCACCTGCGCGAGATCGCCTGGCTGCCGACGCGTGAAAGTTGGTGCCGCGCGGTGGACGACCTCGTCGCTGCGATCGAACGCTGCGAAGGGCGGCTCGAGACCGGTATCGCGCTGGACGTCGGGAGCCTCCTTGCCATGTCGGCTGACACGTTCGTCGTCGCAACCGGCGCGAGCTGGGATGAGACCGGAGTCAGTGCGCGCCGCCCAGAGAGAGCTGGGATCCCCGGGATCCACGGCGCGCCTGTCCAGGGACTCGGCGCTGCGCTCGAGCGTGCGCGACGGGATCCACGATCCTTCGGGCACCGGGTCGTCATCGCGGACGAGACCGGCACCTACGCGCCCCTCGGGCTCGCCGAGGTGCTCGCCACGGCAGGAGCCCGGGTGCACATCGTGACGCCCGCCCCGACGATCGGTGCCGAGGCGGCGGTCGAGCTCGAGCTGCCGCACGTGATGCCTCGCCTGCGTCGCCTGGGCGTCGAGCTGACGATCTGGCACGACATCGGCTCGATCGAAGCTCGTCGCGTCGTCCTCGACGACGTCTGGGGAGGAGAGGCGTCGGTGATCGAGGAGGTGGACTCGATCGTGCTCGCCATGCAGCGCGTACGTCAGGACGCCCTCTTCAACGGGCTGCGCGCCGAAGGCAAGGCGGTGAGACTCGTCGGCGATGCGCGGTCCCCGCGCACGACACTCGCGGTCATCCACGAGGCCGAGGCGCTTGGACGTGCGCTCTAGCCGGGCCACGCCCACGACCGCGCGTGTTGCGGGACGTTTCGGTGTGGCTCTCAAACGACAAGGTGGGGCGGCCGAGCCCCAGGAGGAATGACACATGCAGATCTGGTGGCAGAGCTTCGTCGACCCCGTCCAGAACGAGCCGTATCTCGCGCGCCTGGGCGAGTACCTGAACGACATCGCGGATGCCGGTACCACCGTCGACGTCCACGGCATCGCACCCGGCGACCGCCACTTCGGGCGGCTCACCGAGTTCAGGTGCGCAGCGCTCGCCATCGACAACGCGCTCGAGGCCTCAGTCCAGGGCTACGACGCCTTCGTGATGGGGCACTTCCAGGATCCCGGGCTCTACGAGGCACGATCGGCGCTTGCGATCCCGGTGGTCGGCCTCGGCGAGACGTCCCTGCACTGGGCCGCGCAGATTGGGCGGAACATCGGACTGGTGACGATCGACCCGGTGTTCGAGCGGTGGCACCTGGAGCAGGCCGACCTTTACGGTCTCTCCGGTCGCATCTCCCACGTCGTCGGACTCGGAGTTGTCGTCGAGGACTTCGCCGCATCATTCGCCGGCGACGAGCAGGCACTCACCCGGATGCTCGCCCGCTTTTCCGAACTCGTCCAACCGATCGTCGATGACGGTGCCGACGTCATTGTTCCCGCAGGTGCGCTTCCGTCGCTGCTGCTGCGGGGTGAACGGGGCCTGACCGTCGGGCACGCGCCGGTCGTGAACTCCGTGGCCGTCACACTCAAGTCGAGCGAGTCATGGGTTCGGATCCACGAACTCACCGGTCTCGAGCCTAGTCGAGGCCCGAGCTTCGCGCTTGCCCCGTCCGGCGCGATCGACGACTTCCGCGACCTGCTCGCGAACGGACGGCAGGGGGTCCAGCGGCCCGGCTGACGTTGCCTCATGCGTCATCGGCGAAAGGGGCCGACTGAGGATCGGGATTGGTGGCTATCTATCACCGGATTCAGTATCCCCGGCCATGTCGCGTGCTCGCGACCCGAGTGGTTACGAACGTTCGCGTCACACCTCGAGGTTGTCCGAGATCTCGTAGAACTTTGAATGGCGGTCCTCCCGCCTTGTCCGGTCTTGCTGTGACCGTGACGGGTGTCTGAAGTCCATCGAGACAGGAGGAACCGCCGTGAAGAAGGTACTTGTCGGCCAGGTCGTTACGACTGGGCGGGCGTCGGAGAGTGCGCTCCCGCCGCGAATGCAGGAGGCGCTGGGCGAGCTCGTTGGGGCAGCGAGGGAGGGTCTGCTCGCGCTGAGCGTCGGCGTCGGGCTGGGCGTCGTGTACGAGTTGATGGAGCTCGAGGTCGATGAGGTCGTGGGCGTCAAGGGCAAGCACGACCCTGGTCGCGTCGCGGTCCGGCACGGCCACGAGGACGGGTCGATGACGTTGGGCGGCCGGCGGGTCGCTGTCCGCCGCCCGCGGATGCGTACGGCCGACGGCGAACGCGAGCTGCCGGTTGAGAGCTACGAGTATTTCGCCGACCGCGATCCGTTGACGCGGGCGGTGATGGACCGGATGCTCGCCGGTATCTCGACCCGCAAGTTCGCCCGCGTCGGCGAGCCCGTCGGCGGCGCAGTCGAAGAGGCGTCGTCGTCGACCGGGAAGACCGCGGTCTCGGACATGTTCATCGAGCGCACGCGCACCGCGCTTGGTGAGCTGATGTCGCGCCGGCTGGACGACGTGCGGCTGGCGGTGATGATGCTCGACGGCCTGGAGATCGCCGAGCGCACGCACGTCGTCGCACTCGGCATCACGACTGACGGCGTCAAGATCCCGCTCGGGCTGTGGGAAGGCTCGACGGAGAACGCCACGCTCGCGCGGGCGCTGCTGGCCGATCTCGTCGACCGCGGCCTCGATCCCGAGCAGGCGATCCTGTTCGTCATCGACGGCGCCAGGGCGCTCAGGCGCGCGACCAAGGACGTCTTCGGCGAGCACGCGCTGGTGCAGCGCTGCCACCGCCACAAGGAGCGCAACGTCACCGATCTGCTGCCCGAACGCGACCGCGACACGGTCCGCGTCCGGGTCAGGGCGGCCTGGTCGCTGACCGATCCGCTGCTGGCCGCGCAGCGGCTGCAACTCCTCGCCGGCGAACTCGAGCAGACATGGCCTGACGCCGCCGGCTCGCTCCGCGAAGGCCTGGACGACACCCTGACGTTGATGCGGCTCGGGATCACCGGCAACCTCGCCGCGACCCTCTCGTCGACGAACCCGTGCGAGAGCATGATCGAGATCGTCCGCTACACCCAACGCAACGTGAAGCGCTGGCAGGACAAGACGGGCGCGTCGGGGCTTTGGTCGATGCGCCGAAGCCAGGCGCGCAGCTTCGCGGCGGTGCTCTTCCAGAGCGGGACGATGCGCTCCTTGCGCCCTTTGCCGTGGAGGTGGAGGGCGGAGGCGCGGTCGAGGAGCAGGTCGGCGACGCGCAGGCCGACGAGCTCGGAGACGCGGGCGCCGCTGTTGTAGAGCACGGCGAGCAGGACGGCGTCGCGCTGGCCGCTCCAGCTGGTGGGGTCGGATGCGTCGAGCAGCGCCTCGACCTCGGCGCGGGAGAGGAAGTCGAGCGCGGGCCGGTCGAAGCGTTTGGCGAGATGGCAAGCACGCGCTGGGCGATCGGCAGCGCGGCGGGATCGCGGAGGGAGGCGTGGCGCATGAAGGAGCGGATCGCGGTCAGGCGGAGGTTGCGCGTGCGCGGCGAATTGCCGCGCGCTTGCTCGAGGTGGTCGAGGAAGTCGAGCACCAGCGGCGCGTCGAGGTCGTCGAGGGTCAGCGCCGACGCTGTCCGTCCGGTGCGCTGCTCGGCGTAGCGGAGCAGCAGCTTGAAGGTGTCGCGGTAGCTCGCGATCGTGTGCGCGCTGGCGCCGCGCTCGGCGAGCAGGCGCCGCTGGAAGAACTCCTGTAGCAGCGCCGGGAAGCCGGCCGGTGTCGGGCTCATGATGTGCCTCCTTGCTCGGCTCGGGCGTAGCGCTCGAAGCGCTGCGCGGCGATCGCCAGCAGCTCGGGGACGCCGGTCAGGTACCAGTAGGTGTCGCTGACCTTGGCGTGGCCGAGGTAGGTGGAGAGGGCGAGTAGCTTGCGCTCGAGATCGGCGCCTTCCTCGTACCAGCCAAGCAGCCGGCGGACGGCGAAGGTGTGGCGCAGGTCGTGGATCCGCGGGCGGCATGCCCGCCCCTGCGCGGTCCAGCCGAGCCGCTGCCCGATCCGGCTGAACGTCTTCTCGACCGCCGCGGCGGTGAGCGCCGGGGCGCGCTCGGTGCGGAAGAAGCGGCCGGGCTCGACCGGGTCGCAGCATCGGTCACGCTCGGCGGCGTAGCGGGCGAGCGCCGCGGCGGCGCTCGGATGCAGCGGGACGAGACGGCTCTTGCGGAACTTGCCTTCCCGAATGGTGAGGACGCCGGCGTCGAGGTCGACGTCGCCGCAGTCGAGCTGGCACGCCTCCGACAGCCGCAGCCCGGTCGAGACGAGCAGCGAGAAGAAGGTCACGTAGGTGCGCGGGCGCAGCCCGCGCCGGGGCAGCAGCAGGCTCGCCTCACGCAGGAGCGCGGCGAGCTCGACCTCGCTAAAGATGTGCGCCCGCCGGCGGTGCGGCACCCGGCCGAGCAGCCCGTCCGGCGGCACCTCGGTCGCCGGCTCGAGCAGCGCCAGGTAGCGGGCAAATTGGCGCACCGCCGCCAGCCGCCGAGCGGGCTGGGCCGGATCGCTCGAGCGCGAAGAGAGCGCCCAGCCGACCGCGAGCCCGCTCGTCAGCGGCCCCCGGTGTCCGCTCCAGTCGGCGTAGCGGGCGAAGTCGCGCAAAAGCCAGGCCGGCGTCTCCAGCGCGAAACCCAGCCCGCGCCGGTAGGCAAGGTAGTCGTCGACCAGCGGCAGGAAGCTCGGCGCCGTTACCGGGTCACCTTCTGCGGCCAGGGAAGCGCGACCTCGCGCAGCGCCGCCAGATCGAGTTTGGCGTAGATCGTCGTCGTGTCGAGCGCGCGGTGGCCGAGCAAGTCGGCGACCTCCTTCAGGCTCGCCCCTCGCCGCACCAGCCGGCTCGCCACCGTGTGGCGCAAGACGTAGGCACCCGCGAGCGGCGCCTCGACTCCGCCGCGCCGAAGCGCCCGCACGACGACGCCCGAGACGGCGTTGCCCGTCAGCGGTCGGCCGCGACGCGCTCCCAGCTGCTGCACGAACACGCGCCGCTCTTTGGTCGCCGGGCGCTCCTCGCGCAGATAGGCGACGACCGCCCGGCCGGCCTCGCGCGGAAGCGGCAGCACGGCGCCGCGGCGGGTCTTGCGCTCGCGCAGCAGGATGGTGCCGGCGCGCCAGTCGATGTCCTCGAGCCGCAGGTCGGCGAGCTCACCCGGTCGCAGGCCCAAGCTCGCCAGACAGACCACGATCGCTCGGTCCCTGCGCCCGCACGGCCTCGACGCATCCAGCGACGCGAGCACCAGCGCCAGCTGCTCGTCGCTCAGGCAGCGAGGAAGCATCGACAGCCGCCAATACGCGACCCTCGGGAGCGCCGCCTCGAGCCGCTCGTCGCACAGCCCCTCGACGCGCAGGAAACGAAAGAACGAGCGCAGCGCGGTACGAACCGCCTTCATCGAGCGGGGAGAGAAGCGCCACCGCATCGCGGCCATGAACCCGACGACGTCGGCGGGGCCGAGCTGCCCTGGATCGATCGGATCATCACCGAGGGCCGCGCGGACGAACAGCCGCACGAAGCGCTCGTAACCGTGCAGCGTCTGCTCACGCAGCCCGCGCGTGCGGCGCTGATGCTGCTTGTACGCCTCGACCAGCGTTTCGAGGGTCCACAATTCGACTGACACGTAGTGCTCCTTTCCGGAACGACAACACCGGAAGGAGCATCCGGACTATGCGCAGCCCCGGCAACGAGTCAGCCGGGCCAACCCTCAGCGAGAGAGCACTTCGGGTCCCGCCGTCGGCCCGACTCCGCATAGCCCCGAACTCGTCATAGCCCCGCCTATGCGTAGCTCCGCATAGGCGGGTCAATTCCAACTCCACCCCTGACTTCGAGTCGGGGGTTCTGCGTTGCCGAGAGACTCGAGAACGCTCCATCAGCTCCATCACTTGTTGGCTGGTCAGCACCACCTGATGGGACAGTCTGTTGCCAGTTTTGGAGCGAGATGGGAGTCCTCGAAAACCTGAAAGCTCCATAAACAGCTCCATACCCACCACATACGGGGCCATCTGCAAACAAATCCGAACCAAAACTCCATGATTAGCAGGAAGTTTGCGAAGCCCTCTGGCGGACTCGAACCGCCGACCCCCTCCTTACCATGGAGGTGCTCTACCAACTGAGCTAAGAGGGCAAGGATCGGAGGATAGCCGTTTGTCGGCGCCTCTTCCCGTCTGCCCTGCGGCGTGGGCGAGCCGGCGCGCGTGCAGCCGCGCCGCAGGGGTCATGGCCCGTGGTACACTTCCCGCACGGTTTTCGACTAAGAGTCAGAAACCTTCGAATGCCTGCTCCCCCACCCGCACCCGCATCGGATCGCTACGACCTCGCCGTCGTCGGCGCCGGGATCGCGGGGCTGACGGCGGCGTTGACGGCCGCGGCGCAGGGCGCTCGTGTTCTCGTCGCGGCGAAGGGGCCGATCCTCGCCTCCGCGAGCTACCACGCGCAGGGCGGCGTGGCGGCGGCGGTCGGCGCGGACGACGCGCCGCGGCTGCACTTCCGCGACACGATCGCGGCCGGGCGCGGTCTGTGCCGTGAGAGCGCGGTGCGCGTGCTGACCGAGGACGCCGCGGCGCGCATCGAGGATCTGCGTGCGCTGGGCGTCCGCTTCGACGACGAGCCCGGGCTCGAGGGTGGGCACTCGCGGCGCCGGGTGCTGCACGTGGACGGGGCCGACACGGGGCGGCGGATCTCGGAGACGCTCGCCCGGCACGTGCTCGCGCACCCGGCGATCGACCTCGCCGAGCGCGAGCGTGTGACGGCGCTCGAGCCCGGCGAGGGATTCCGCACGGAGCGGCGGGAGGTCCGCGCCACGGCGACGGTGCTCGCGGCGGGCGGCTGCGCGGCGCTGTGGGCGCGCACGACGAATCCGCTCGGCTCGCTCGGCGAGGGGATCGCGCTGGCCTATTGCGCCGGGGCGGCCGTCGCCGACCTCGAGTTCGTGCAGTTCCATCCGACCGCCCTCCGGGGCTCGGGCTTCCTCCTCAGCGAGGCGCTGCGCGGAGAGGGAGCCCTGCTCCTCGACGAGGAGGGGCGCCGCTTCACGGACGAGCTCGCGCCGCGCGACGTCGTCGCGCGCGCGGTGGCCGAGCGTGGCACGGTGCTGCTCGATCTGCGCCCGATCGATCGAGACCGCTTCCCGTCGTTGATGCGCCGGCTCGTCGAGGCCGGCCACGACCCGGCGCTGGACCCGGTGCCGATCGCGCCTGCGGCGCACTACACGATGGGCGGTGTCGTCACGGACGTCGACGGCCGGACGGAGGTGCCGGGCCTCTACGCCGCCGGCGAGTGCGCGTGCACGGGCGTGCACGGCGCCAACCGGCTCGCCTCGAACTCGCTGCTCGAATGCCTCGTGTTCGGACGCCGCGCCGCGCTCGCCGCGCTGGCCGGCAGCGGCGCGTCCGGCCCGGCCGCGGCGTCCGGTCGCGAGTCGCCGCCCGATGGCATGGGAGTCGTCGACGACGACGTGCGCCGCGCCGTCTGGGAGCACGCGGGGCTCGTCCGCGACGAGGCCGGGCTCGTGCGGCTCCGGGACTCGCCGGCGCTCCTGGCTCGGCTCGTCGCGGAGTGTGCGCTCGCCCGGCGCGAGTCGCGCGGCGGGCACTTCCGGGCCGACTACCCGCACGAGGACACCGGCCTCGCCGGAGTGCACACCGTCCTGCGACCGGGCAGGCCGCCCGCCCTGGAGCGATGGAGCTGACGGTCGCCGACATCCGCGACTGGCTCGCCGAGGACGTCGGCGCGAACGACCTCACGAGCGAGGCGGTGATCCCTGCCGGCACGCGCTGCCGGGCGAGCCTGCTGCTCAAGGAGCGAGGCGTCGTCTGCGGCCTCGACGTCGCCGGGGCGGTCTTCCGCGAGCTCGACCCGGAAGTGTCGATCGAGGCGCTCCGCGCCGACGGCGACCTGCTCGAGCCGTGCGAGCTCGCCCGCATCGAGGGCGACGCGCGCGCGATCTTCGCCGGCGAGCGGCTCGCGCTCAACCTGCTCGGCCGGCTGTCCGGCATCGCGACGCTGACACGGCGCTACGTGGACGCGGTGCGGGGGACGGGGGCGAGGGTCCTCGACACGCGCAAGACCACGCCGGGCCTGCGCGCGCTGGAAAAGGAGGCGGTGCGCCGCGGGGGCGGCACGAACCACCGCTTCGGCCTCTACGACGGGATCCTGATCAAGGACAACCACCTGCGCCTGGGCGGCGGCATCCGGCAGGCAGTCGCAGGCGCCGCCGCCGGCGGCTTCCCGGTGGAGGTCGAGTGCGAGACGCTCGACCAGGTGCGCGAGGCGCTCGAGGCCGGCGCCGATCGCATCCTGCTCGACAACATGACGACCTCGCAGCTCGCGGACGCCGTCCGGCTCGCCGCCGGACGGGTGGAGCTCGAGGCATCCGGCGGCATCACGATCGACACCGTCCGCGCCGTTGCCGAGACGGGCGTCGACTTCATCTCCATCGGCGCGCTCACACACTCCGCACGCGCCCTCGACGTCTCCCTGGAGGTTCTGCCGTGACCGCGGCCGTGTCGACGCTACAAGAGGAAGTGCGGGCGCTCGCCCGCGAGCGCAACGCCGTCATCCTCGCGCACAACTACCAGGTGCCGGAGGTGCAGGACGTGGCCGACTACGTCGGCGACTCGCTCGGGCTCTCGCGCCGGGCAGCGGCGACGGACGCCGGCGTGATCGTGTTCTGCGGCGTGCACTTCATGGCCGAGACGGCGGCGATCCTCGCGCCGGAGAAGACGGTGCTGATCCCCGACCTCGACGCGGGCTGCTCGCTCGCCGCCTCGATAACCGCCGAGCAGCTGCGCGCGTGGAAAGCCGAGCACCCCGGGGCGGTCGTCGTCTCGTACGTCAACACGAGCGCCGAGGTGAAGGCGGAGAGCGACTACTGCTGCACCTCCGGCAACGCCAGGCAGGTGATCGACGCCGTCCCCGCCGACAGGGAGATCCTCTTCCTGCCGGATCTGTTCCTCGGCCTCTGGCTCGAGCGCGAGACCGGCCGCAAGCTGAACATCTGGATGGGCGAGTGTCACGTGCACGCCGGCATCCGCCCCGCCGACATCGAGCGCTGGCACGAGGAGGCCCCGGACGCCGAGCTGCTCGTCCACCCCGAGTGCGGCTGCGCGAGCCAGGCGATGGCCTTCGCGACCGAGCGCACGCAGATCCTCTCGACCGAGAGCATGATCACGTTCGCCCGGCAATCGCCGAAGGAGCGCTTCCTCGTAGCGACGGAGGTGGGGATCCTCCACCGGCTCAGCCGTGAGGCGCCCGGCAAGCGCTTCGAGCCCGTCCGCGCAGATGCCGTCTGCAGGTACATGAAGATGATCACGCTCCACAAGCTCCGCGACTCGCTGCGCCACGGGCGCCACCAGGTCACCGTCGAGCCGGAGATCGCCGCCCGCGCCCGCCGGGCGATCGAGCGCATGGTCGCGATCGGCTGACGGCCCCGAGGGCCGATATACTCGTGACTTCCGCAACCGGGGCGTCCCTGTTGGAGGGGCTGAGAGGGTGCTGCCTAGCGCCGACCCGCCGAACCTGATCTGGGTCATGCCAGCGAAGGGAGAAGAAGATGCCGCACCGTTCGAGCTTTCCCGCCGACGCCACCTGCCGCACGCAGATGCACCGCGCCCGCCGTGGCGAAGTGACGCCCGAGATGGAGCGTGTCGCCGAGCGCGAGCAGCTGCCGGCCGAGCAGATCCGTGACGAGGTCGCGCGCGGCCGGATGATCATTCCGGCCAACGTCCACCACGCGGCACTCGACCCGATGGCGATCGGCCTGCACGCCCGCGTCAAGATCAACGCGAACATCGGCAGCTCGCCGACGAGCTCCTCGCTCGAGGAGGAGGTCGAGAAGATGTACCTGGCGCAGCGCTGGGGCGCGGACACGGTGATGGACCTCTCCACCGGCAAGCGGATCGACGAGACGCGCGAGGCGATCCTCGCCGTCGCGACGGTGCCGATCGGCACCGTCCCGATCTACCAGGCGATCGAGCAGGTTGGGAGCCCCGAGGAGCTGAGCGCGGAGCTGCTGCTGGAGACGATCGAGCACCAGGCGCGCCAGGGCGTCGACTACATGACGATCCATGCCGGCGTGCGGCTCGAGCACCTGTCGCTCTGCCAGAGCCGCGTCACCGGGATCGTGTCGCGGGGCGGCGGCCTGCTCGCCCGCTGGATGGTGCACCACCAGGACGAGAACCCGCTCTACGAGCGCTTCGACGACGTGCTCGAGATCTGCCGCGAGCACGACGTCTCGATCTCGCTCGGCGACGGTCTCCGTCCCGGCTCGATCGCGGACGCATCCGATGCGGCGCAGTTCGCGGAGCTCGACACGCTCGGCGAGCTGACGGAGCGGGCCTGGGCGCGCGACGTGCAGGTGATGGTCGAGGGGCCCGGTCATATCCCGCTCGACCAGCTCGAGCTGAACGTGCGCCGCCAGCAGGAGGTCTGCCACGAGGCGCCCTTCTACACGCTCGGTCCGCTCGTCACCGACATCGCCCCCGGCTACGACCACATCACCTCCGCGATCGGCGCCGCGATCGTCGGCTGGCACGGCACCTCGATGCTCTGCTACGTCACGCCGAAGGAGCACCTCGGGCTTCCGAACGCCGAGGATGTCAAGCAGGGGCTGATCGCCTACCGGATCGCCGCGCACGCGGCCGATCTCGCGCGGGGGAGCGAGCGTGCGGCGCAGTGGGACCGCGAGCTCTCCGAGGCGCGCTTCTCGTTCGACTGGAACCGCCAGTTCGAGCTGTCGCTCGACCCCGACACGGCGCGCGCGATGCACGACGAGACACTTGCCGACGACTACTTCAAGACGGCCGAGTTCTGCTCGATGTGCGGGCCGAAGTTCTGCCCGATGCACAACTTCAAGGACGTCGACTGGGACGCGCTGCGAGCAGCCGTCGAGAAGCGCAGGTCGTCGGCTGCGGCTCCCGCCTGACGCCCGTGTCGTGTCTCGGCGGAGCTGTCTCCAGAGGCGCAATCGGGACGGAGCATCGTGCCCTCACGGCTGCGCCGGGCGTCCCCGCGCGGGTGGCGGCTCGACGCGGAGCGACCCCGATTGCGGTGGGCGGGGTGGAGGGTCTAGGCTGTGGCTACCGGGGTGCCCTGACAGGGCTGAGATCGAGCGTCGCTCGGGACCCGTGAACCTGATCTGGGTAATGCCAGCGGAGGGAGTCGCTCGTGGTGCGTTTGTTGTCTGTTGCCGGCTCCGATTCGGGCGGCGGCGCCGGGATCCAGGCCGACCTGAAGGTATTCGCTGCCCTCGGTGTGCACGGCATGACGGCGCTGACGGCGCTGACCGCGCAGCACACGCAGGGTGTGGAGGCGGTTCACGAGGTGCCGCCCTGGTTCGTGAGGGCGCAGATTCGTGCCGTCGTAGGCGACATCGGCGTGGACGCGGTGAAGGTGGGGATGCTCGCGGCCGCCGGGATCGTCGAGGTCGTGGCGGACGAGCTGGCAGAGCTCGACCGCCCGGTGGTCATTGACCCGGTGATGGTCGCCACGAGCGGCGCTCGTCTGCTGGCCGAGGACGCGGTGGACGCCCTGCGGGAGCGGCTGCTCCCGCTTGCGACACTGGCGACACCGAATCTCGCCGAGGCCAGGGTGCTCGCCGGAGACCTGTCGCTGGACGCGGAAGCGGCCGCCGCGGCGGTTCATTCTCTCGGCCCGGGCTCGGTCGTCGTCACCGGCGGTGACGAGGACGGGGTGGATTGGTTCCACGACGCGAGCGGGCTCCGGCCGATCGAGGGGCCGCTTCATGCAAGCGGCGCGACTCACGGCTCCGGATGCGCGCACTCGGCGGCGCTGGCCGTGTATCTGGCGCAGGGATACGCACCGTTCGACGCGGCGGTCGCCGCCCGTGCGCTGGCCGCTCGCGCGGTCGCGTGCGGGCTGGAGGATCTGGGCGGTGGCCCTGGCCCCGTGAACGTCGGCGCCGCGGTGGTGGCGCGATGAGACCGAGGCTGCCCGGTCATGCGCTGCGGTTGCGCGGCTACGACGCCGAGCGGCCGTACGCGCCCGGCCTTTCCGTTCCGGCTCCTCCAGCCGCGCCGGCGCGGTCCGGCGCATCGATCCCGAGCTTCCCGATCGCGGCGGCGCTCGCGGTCCCGGCTGCGCGTCTCCCCGCGATCCGCGGCGCCAGCCAACCGCTCGCGCCGCCGTCCACACGCGCATGACCCGGCGGCCACGGCGACCGGACGTCGCGGTCATCGGCGGCGGTCCGATCGGCCTCGCGATCGCGTGGCGGCTGCTGCGTGCGGGCTGCACGGTCACGGTGCTCGACGCGGAGGAGCCCGAGGCGGCGTGGCGTGTCTCGGCCGGCATGCTCTCGCCGGCGATCGAGGCCGACTACGGGCAGGAACAGCTCGTCCTGCTCGCTCGCGAAGCGCTCGCCGGCTATCCCGCGTTCGTGGCGATGCTGGAGGCGGAGGCCGCGACCGCGATCGGCTTCCGCCGTGTCGGATCGCTTTCGGTCGCGCTCGACCGCGACCAGCTCGAGGCGCTTCGGCGCCGCTTCCAGCTCCTGCGGCAGGCGCTTCGGCTCGACGTCGCCTGGTTGCGTGGCTCGGAGTGCCGCGAGCGCGAGCCGCTGCTCTCGCCCCGTGTTGCAGCGGGGATCCACGCGCCGGCCGACGCGCAGGTCGATCCCCGTGCTCTCGTCGCCGCCTTGCGCGAAGCGACGCGGCGACGGGGCGGTCTGTTGCGGCGGGCACGTGTCGACTCCCTCGCCATGGCCGGCGGCCGCGTGATCGGGGTTCGGTCGGGCGCCGAGACGCTCCTCGCCGGCACGGTGGTGCTCGCCGCGGGCGCATGGGCGGGGACGATCGCCTCACCCGTGGAGCTTCCCGTTCGACCCGTCAAAGGCCAGATCCTTCGCCTGCGCGCGGAGGCTCTCCCGAGCATGCTGCTCCAGAGCGAGCAGGTGTACGTCTTCCGTCGCTCGAGCGGCGAGGTCGTTCTCGGCGCCACCGTCGAAGAGCAGGGATTCGACTCCACGGCGACCGCAGGCGGAACCTTCCAGCTCCTCGAGGAAGGCCTCCGGATGGTGCCCGCAATGAGCGAGTGGACGCTGGCGGAGGCGGGAGTCGGCTTTCGGCCCACCGCTCCGGACAACGCGCCGCTGATCGGCGAGATCGCTCCCGGCCTGGTCGTCGCCTGCGCCCACCACCGAAACGGCATCCTGCTCGCGCCGACCACCGCCGAGGCCGTCGTCCGGCTCGTGGAGCACGGACAACTCCCCGCGCTCGTCGCCCCGTTCACCCCGGATCGATACCGGAGCCGACATGACCCAGATCGAGATCGTTCTCAACGGCTCGCCGTTCCAGCTCTCGGCCGGCCAGAGCGTCACTGACCTCGTGCGCGTGCTCGGTCTCCCCGGCGACGGGCGTGGCGTTGCCGTCGCCCTCGACGGCGAGGTGCTGGCCCGCAGCGCATGGAGCTCCGTCCGCCTCGAGCCCGGCCGGCGAGTCGAGATCGTGGTCGCAACCCAGGGAGGCTGAGCGATGCCCGAGAACGACTGGATCCTCGGCGGGCGAGAGTGGCACTCGCGACTGATCGCCGGCACCGGGGGCTTTCGCAACCTCGACGCGCTCGAACGCGCACTCCTCGCCAGCGGCACCGAGATCGTCACCGTCGCGCTGCGACGCGTCGATCCGACGGCCCCCGGCTCGCTGATCGAAACGCTCGACCGGGCCGGCTACTTCATCCTTCCCAACACCGCCGGCTGCTACACCGCGCGCGACGCCGTCACGACCGCGCGGCTCGCCCGCGAGGCGCTCCAGACAGACTGGATCAAGCTCGAGGTGATCGGCGACGAGAACACCCTCCTGCCCGATCCCGTCGAGCTGCTCCGCGCGGCAGAAGCACTCGTCGAGGAAGGCTTCGTCGTCCTGCCCTACAGCAACGACGATCCGATCCTCGCCCAGCGACTCGAGGGTCTCGGCTGCGCGGCGGTGATGCCGATCGGCTCCCCGATCGGAAGCG
Source organism: Gaiella occulta (assembly GCF_003351045.1). GTDB lineage: Bacteria > Actinomycetota > Thermoleophilia > Gaiellales > Gaiellaceae > Gaiella > Gaiella occulta. Next base: position 99,884 of record NZ_QQZY01000008.1, on the reverse strand, counting down.
GCATGGGAATCCGCAACCCCTACAACCTGGCGCTCATCCTCGAGCAAGCCAGTGTCCCCGTCATCCTCGACGCGGGTATCGGCACCGCGTCCGACGCCGCGCTCGCAATGGAGCTCGGCTGCGACGCGGTGCTGGTGGCAAGCGCCATCTCACGGGCCGCCGACCCGCCCAGGATGGCCGAGGCGATCCGTCACGCCGTCCTCGCCGGCCGGCTCGCCCGCGAGGCCGGCCGCATCCCCCGACGGCGCTACGCCGAAGCGTCCACGCCCACGGAGGGCCTGGCCGACCTCTTCCTCGCGGCGGACGGCGACGATGGCTAGACCCTCGCTCGCCGGGCGGCGCCTCTACCTCGTCTGCGACGCAGCGTTCGACCGTGTCGAGGAGGCGCTGCACGGCGGCGTCGACATCGTGCAGCTGCGCGACCGCGCGCTGCCCGACCGCGAGCTGCTCGCGCACGCGCGCCGGCTCGCCACGCTCGCACATGACCACGACGCGCTGTTCGTCGTCAACGACCGCGTCGACATCGCGCTGCTCGCCCGAGCCGACGGAGTCCACGTCGGCCAGGACGACCTTCACCCACGCGAGCTGCGCCGGCTCTGCGGCGAAAACCTCCTCATCGGCCTCTCCACCCACAACCGAGAACAGATCGAACACGCCGACGAGGTCGACTACCTCAGCGTCGGCCCGGTTCACGAGACGCCGACCAAGCCCGGAAGGGCGAGCGTCGGCCACGACCTCATCCGTTACGCAGCCGCCCACGCCGACCTCCCCTGGTTCGCGATCGGCGGCATCGGCCCCGAAACCGCCCCGGCCGTCGCCGCGGCCGGCGCGACACGCTTCGCCGTCGTCCGAGCGATCACGCAAGCCCGACAACCGCGAGGCATCGCCGAACAGCTGCGGCGCATGCTCGCTCGGTAACGATCGCGCGTTGCGGCGTCGGGTCGCGCCTGTTAGCCTGACCCCGTTAGCCAGCGTGGCGGTGCGAGGAACCCGGTGGGAATCCGGGACGGTCGCGCCACTGTAACCGGGGAGCGACTCCCACGAAGCCACGGCCGAAAGGCTGGAAGGCGGGACGAGCGCAGAGCCGGAAGTCAGGAGACTCACCCGCCGCGAGCCCTTCCGATGACCGGGACGCATGATCCCGAGGAGGTAGTGATGCACGTGGCGCCAGTGACATGTCCGACCCTCGGACCACGGATCGCAGCGCCTCCGGCGTCTTCCGGCTGCCGGTGAGGCGTCTGCTCCTCGTGTGTCACGCATCCACCGCTGCCACGCGCTCGTTCGCCTTTCCCTGCGACGAATCGCTCGACGAACGAGGGAGGGTCGCCGCCAGCCGGCTCGCCACGGCGCTGCCCCGGCGTTGCGAGGTGCTCTCGAGCCCGGCGGTTCGCTGCCGCGAGACGGCACGCGCGGCCGGCCTCGCCGAATGCGTCGAGCCGGCGATCGCCGAATGCGACTTCGGGTCATGGTCGGGGCGGACGCTCGCCGATGTCCACGCGCACGAGCCGGAGGCGGTCTCCCTCTGGATGACCGACCCGCACTCGTCACCGCACGGCGGCGAGACGCTCGCGGCATTCGCGGTGCGCGTCGCGCGCTGGCTCGACGGCCAGGCCGTCCTCGACGACCCGGCCGTAGCGATCACGCATGCGGAAGTGGTGAAGGCGGCACTCGTGCACGTCCTCGGCGCGCCGTTCGCGTCGTTCTGGCGCATCGACGCCGCCCCTCTCGCCGTCACCGAGCTGCATGCCCGCGACGGGCGCTGGATCGTCGCTCGGGCCAACTGTCCGCTTCCCACGAAGGCATCCACGTGATTCCCGGCACGTTCATCGGAGGCCGCCGCGCGGCCGACCTCGTGCCGGGCACGGCGCGCCCCTTCGAGCGAGCCACGCGATGAAGGGCGCGCTGCTCGTCTGCGGGACGCACTCGGACGCGGGGAAGTCGGTGGTCAGCGCGGGACTCTGCCGCTGGTTGCGTCGTGCCGGAGTGCGCGTCGCCCCCTTCAAGGCGCAGAACATGGCGCTCAACTCCGTCGTCACGCTCGACGGCGGCGAGATCGGTCGCGCCCAGGCAGTGCAGGCGGCGGCCGCCGGGATCGAGCCGGAGACGGCGATGAACCCCGTGCTGATCAAGCCGTCCGGCGACCGCCACAGCCAGGTCATCGTGATGGGCCGGCCGTATGCCGACGTCGACGCACGCTCCTACCAGCTGCTCAAGGACGACCTGCGCCCGATCGTCGCCGCCGCTCTCGCAGACCTCCGTGAACGGTACGACGTCGTCGTCTGCGAAGGGGCCGGGAGCCCGGCGGAGATCAACCTGCGCCAGGCGGATCTCACGAACATGGGGCTCGCGCGCGCCGCCGGCCTGCCGGTGCTGCTCGTGGGCGACATCGATCGCGGCGGCGTATTCGCCTCGCTCTACGGCTCGCTGGCGCTCCTCGACCCGGACGATCAGGCGCACGTCGCGGGCTTCGTGATCAACAAGTTCCGCGGCGACGCCGCGATCCTCTCTCCCGGGCTCACCCAGATCGAGAAGCTCACGGGCCGCCCCACCTTCGGCGTGCTGCCCTGGGTCGAGGATCTCTGGATGGACGCCGAGGACTCGCTGTCGCTCGAGGCGTCACGCCCCGAGGCGCCGGCAGCAGGGGACACGATCGACATCGCCGTGCTGCGCCTGCGCTGGATGAGCAACTTCACCGACCTCGACGCGCTCGCGGCGGAGCCCGGCGTGCGGGTTCGGTTCACGCGCTCGGCCGCCGACGTCGAGCGTGCCGATCTGCTCGTCGTGCCCGGGACGAAGGCGACCGTCGACGACCTCGCGCGCCTGCGCGCCGCCGGGCTCGACCGGGCGATCGTCGCCCGCGCAGCCGCCGGGGCGCCGATCCTCGGCATCTGCGGCGGATACCAGCTGCTCGGCGAGCGGATCTTCGACGAGGTCGAGTCGCGCGGCGGCGAGGTCGACGGGCTCGGCCTACTGCCGGTGGTCACGACGTTCGCGGCGGAGAAGCTCCTGCGACGGCGCGCCGGAAGCTGTCCGTGGCTCGGCACCAGGGCGAGCGGCTACGAGATCCGCCACGGCCGCGTCGAGCGCCGCGGCGGTGAGCCGCTCCTCGCCGCCGACGACGGAGAGCCCGACGGCTGCCGGGTCGGCGCCGTGATCGGGACGTCCTGGCACGGCGCGCTGGAGCAGGACGAGCTGCGGCGCGCGTTGCTCGCGCGGGTCGCAGCCGCGCGTGGGCGGCGCTTCGTTCCCGGGACGACGTCGTTCGCGAGTGCCCGTGAGACCCGGCTCGACGCGCTCGGTGACCTCGTGGCGCGACATCTCGACACGGCGCGTCTCGCCGCGCTCATCGACGGCGGAGTGCCCGCGGAGCTGCCGACGATCAGGACGGAGGTGAGCTCGTGCTGCGCTTCGTGACGACCGCGGACACCGAGATCCTCGCGACGGCCGCGGCAGTCGAGCGGCTACCGCAGGGCTTCCCCGCCGTGCGCTGTGCGAACCCGAGCGCCTCCTCCGACCACTCGGCGTTCGTCGGCGACGTCCTCGACGGAGCGCGCGTCGTGCTCTGCCGCATTTTGGGCGGCCGCCGCGGCTGGCCGGAGGGCTTCGACCTCCTCAGAGCCCGCTGCGCGGAGCAGGGTATCGCGCTGCTCGCGCTGGGCGGCGAGGCCGAGCCCGACGCGGAGATGACCGGGCTCTCGCTGGCTCCGGCCGGCGCGGTCGCCCAGGCCGGCGAGTACCTCCGCCACGGCGATGTCGGGAACGTCGAGCAGCTGTTGCGGTTCCTGGCGGACACCTTCCTGCTCGAGGGGTATGGGTTCGAGGCGCCGCATGAGGTGCCCGATCTCGGCGTCTACCTGCCGGGCGAGGGCGACGTCCCGCTCGAGCGCGCGCTCGAGCGTCGCGATCGCGATCGCCCGACGGTGGCGATCTGCTTCTACCGGTCGCACCGCCTGACCGGCAACACCGCCTTCGTCGATGCGCTCTGCGCCGCGATCGAGGCTGCCGGCGGAAACGCGCTCGCGGTGTGGAGCTACACGCTGCGCCGTGGCGCGGACGGCAGCGTGCCTGCGCTGGCGCTGCTCGACGGTCATGTCGATGCGCTGTTGACGACGATGCTCGCCACCGGAGGCTCGGCGGCCGGTGACGCCGCGGCCGCCGCGGGCGAAGGGGTGGGCGAGCAGTGGCAGGAGTGGGATGCCGCGGCTCTCGCGGCGCTCGACGTCCCGGTGATCCAGGCGGTCTGCGCGACTGCCTCGCGCGCCGCCTGGGAGGCGTCGGACACGGGCCTGTCGCCGCTCGACGCGGCGACGCAGGTCGCGATCCCCGAGTTCGACGGGCGCCTCCTCGGCGGCGTCATCTCGTTCAAGGAGCGCGACGCGGGGGAATCCCCCGTCGGTGTGCCGGTACCCCGCTACGTCCCGGACCCCGAGCGCTGCGCGCGCGTCGCGCACCTCGCGGTGCGCAGCGCGCGCCTGCGGTTCACGCCTCCCGGCGAGCGCCGCGTCGCCATCCTCCTGACGAGCTTCCCGACCCGGCACGCCCGCGTCGGCATGGCCGTCGGCCTCGACACCCCGGCGAGCGCGCTGCGCCTGCTCGATGCGCTGCACGCGGACGGGATGCGGGTCGAGCGCCCCTTCGCGCACGGCGACGAGCTCATGCACGCGCTGATCGCGGCAGGGGGCCACGACCCCGAGTTCCTCACCGACGACCAGCTCGCCGCTGCGCCCCTGCGGCTTCATGTCGACGAGTACCTCGCGCGCTACGCGCGGCTTCCGGCCGCGTTGCGCGAGGCGATCGAGGAGCGTTGGGGGCCGCCGCCCGGCGAGCACTACGTCGACGGCGAGGACTTCGTCATCACCGGGCTCGAGCTCGGGAACGTGCTCGTCGCGATCCAGCCGCCGCGAGGCTACGGCGAGGATCCGGTCGGCATCTACCACGACCCGAAGCTGCCTCCGACGCACCACTACCTCGCCTGCTACTGGTGGCTGGACGGGAAGTGGGGCGCGGACGCGATCATCCACCTCGGCAAGCACGGCACGCTCGAATGGCTACCGGGCAAGATGCTCGCGCTCTCGCCGGCCTGCGCTCCCGACGCGGCGCTCGGCGACATCCCGCTCATCTACCCGTTCGTCGTCAACGACCCGGGCGAGGGAGTGCAGGCCAAGCGCCGCGCGCACGCGGTCGTCGTCGACCATCTCGTCCCGCCGATGATGCGCGCCGAGACCTACGACGAGCTCGCCGAGCTCGAGTCCCTGCTCGACGAGTACGCGCGGCTCGAGGTGCTCGACCCGACGAAGCTTCCCGCGCTCGCCGCCCGCATCTGGTCCGCGATCGAGCGTGCAAACCTGCAAACAGACCTCGGCGTGGACGAGCGGCCCGACGACGTGGGCGCGCTCGTCGAGCACATCGACGGCTATCTGTGCGAGGTCAAGGACATCCAGGTCAAGGACGGTCTCCACGTCCTCGGCGTGGCACCGGAGGGGGAGCAGCTGCGGGGTCTCGTCGCCGCGGTGCTGCGCCTCGGCTCCGGCGACGTCCCCGGTCTGCGGCGCGCCATCGGAGCCGCGTTCGGCCTCGACGAGCCCGCCCTCGTCGCCGCCCCCGGCGCACCGGCGCCCGACCGGCCGAGAGGGCTGCTCGAACGGTTCCGCGGCCCGGCGGGAAGCGCCGGCGATCTCGTGGATCGGCTGGAGGCGGCGCAGGCCGCGCTGCTCGCGGCGCTCGACGCCCGCGGCTGGGACGCTGCCGCCGTCGGGACAGTGTGCGAGGCGACTCTCGGCCGCCGCGACGACGGTGTCGAGCGCTCGCTGCGCTTCGCCGCCTGCGAGGTCGTGCCGCGGATTCGGGGCACCCATGCGGAGGTCGGCAACGTGCTCGCCGCCCTGCACGGCCGCCACGTTCCGGCAGGGCCTTCGGGGAGTCCGACGCGCGGCCGCGTCGACGTGCTTCCGACCGGGCGCAACTTCTACTCCGTCGATCCCCGCGCCCTGCCCTCCGAGCTCTCCTGGGACGTGGGCCGGCGGCTCGCCGAGGCGCTGCTCGATCGCCACCGTGCCGAGACGGGCGAGCTTCCTCGCATGGTCGGACTCGTCGCCTGGGGCACCTCCGCCATGCGCACCCAGGGAGACGACGTCGCCGAGATCCTCGCCTTGCTCGGCGTTCGCCCGACCTGGCATCCCGAGTCGCAGCGCGTGACGGGGCTCGAGGTCGTGCCGATCGGCGAGCTCGGGCGCCCGCGCATCGACGTGACGGTGCGCATCTCCGGGTTCTTCCGCGACGCGTTCCCACACCTCGTCCAGCTCATCGACGATGCCGTCGCGAAGGTCGCCGCGCTCGATGAGCCGGCGGCCGAGAACTTCGTGGCCGCCCACGCGCGCGAGGACACCGAGCGGCTCGCCGCCGAGCTGGGCGGCACGGCCGCGTGGCGGCAGGCGACGATCCGCGTGTTCGGCTCGAAGCCCGGAGCCTACGGCGCCGGGCTGCTCCAGCTCATCGACGCACGCGACTGGCGCGACGAGGGCGACATTGCCGAGGTCTACGAGGCCTGGAGCGGTCACGCGTACGGCCGCGGGCACGACGGGGCGCCGGCAGCCGAGGCGATGCGAGCCTGCTACGCGCGCATCGAGGTCGCCGTCAAGAACATCGACTCGCGCGAGCACGACATCCTCGACTCGGACGACTACTACCAGTTCCACGGCGGGATGGTGGCGACGGTGAGAGCGCTCAGCGGCCGCGAGCCGGCCGCGTACCTCGGCGACAGCTCCGACCCCTCCCGGGTCGTCGCGCGCACGCTCGCCGAGGAGACGCGCCGTGTCTTCCGGGCGCGCGTCGACAACCCGCGCTGGATCGCCTCGATGATCCGCCACGGCTACAAGGGAGCGGCCGAGCTCTCGGCAACGGTCGACTACCTGTTCGGCTACGACGCGACGACGGGCGTCGCCGAGGACTGGATGTACGAGCAGATCGCCGAGCGCTACCTCCTCGATCCCGATGTCGCCGAGTTCATGTCGCGGTCGAATCCATGGGCCGCGCGCGCGATCGCGGAGCGCCTGCTCGAGGCGTCGGATCGCGGCCTCTGGGCGCATCCGGACGCCGCCACGCTCTCGGGCATTCGCGAGCGCTACCTGCGCCTCGAGGGAGAGCTCGAGGAGGCGGGGGCGTGAGCGGCCGTATCCACCTGGTCGGCGCGGGACCGGGCGACGCGGATCTGCTGACGGTGAGGGCGGCGCGCCTGATCGCGGCGGCGGACGTCATCGTGCACGACCGCCTCGTGGGGCCCGACGTGCTCGCCGGCTGCCGTCCCGGTACCGAGCTGGTCGATGTCTCCAAGCGCCCCGGGAAGGCCTCGGTAGCCCAGGAGGAGATCAATCGCATCCTCATCTCGCGCGCGCGGTCGGGGCTGGACGTCGTGCGCCTCAAGGGCGGCGACCCGTTCGTGTTCGGCCGCGGCGGCGAGGAGGCCATCGCGCTCGCGGCGGCCGGGATCGAGTTCGAGCTCGTCCCCGGCATCAGCTCGGCGCTCGCCGGGCCCGCGGCGGCCGGGATCCCGGTCACGCACCGGGAAGCGGCCAGGTCGTTCGCGGTCATGACGGCGCACGCGGCGGGACTCGACGGCCACGACTGGAGCGCGCTCGCCGCGGTCGACACGCTCGTCGTGCTGATGGGGGCGGCCACCGCCGGCCTGGTCACCCGCCGGCTGCTGCAGGCGGGCCGCGCGGCCGACACCCCCGCCGCAGCCGTGCAGGAGGCCACGCTTGCGGGCCAGCGCGAGGTGCGCTCGACGCTCGCCGCCCTCCCCGACGCGATCGCCGCGGACGGTCTGCGTGCCCCGCTCGTGCTCGTCATCGGAGCCGTCGCCGCGCTCGACGTGCGCTGCGCGGTCGCAAGCGAGGTCGCCCGGTGAGCCTTGCCTTCCCGCTCAGCGCGATCGTCGGCCAGGACGCCCTCGTCGAAGCGCTGCTCGTCAACGCCGTCGCCCCGGACGTCGGCGGCGTACTCGTACGCGGGGAGCGCGGCAGCGCGAAGTCCACCGCCGTCCGCGGGCTCACGCCGCTGCTGCCGCCCGTGATCGCCGCCGCCGAGCAGCCGTTCGCATTCGCGCCGGGGGAGCTCGCCCCAGGCGGTCGCATCCCCGCGGATGCGCCGACGGCGCCGCGCCCGGTGGCGCTCGTCGAGCTTCCGCTCGGGGCGACGCTCGACCGGCTCGTCGGATCCCTCGATCTCGGTCGCGCGCTCGCCGGCGAGCAGGCGTTCGAGCCGGGCCTGCTCGCCCGCGCACACCAGGGAATCCTCTACGTCGACGAGGTCAACCTGCTGCCCGACCACCTCGTCGATGCACTCCTCGACGCGGCCGCCTCGGGAGTCGCCCGCGTCGAGCGCGAAGCGATCTCCGCGTCGCACGCCGCACGCTTCATCCTCGTCGGGACGATGAACGTCGAGGAGGGCGAGCTCCGTCCCCAGCTGCTCGACCGCTTCGGGCTCGGTGTCGAGGTCAGCGCCTCGAAGGATCCCGGCACCCGCTCGGAGATCGTGCGCCGGCGCATGGCCTTCGACCAGGACCCGTCGGGCTTCTGCGCCCGGTGGAGGGAGAAGGAGGAATCGCTGGCACGACGGATCGCCGCGGCCCGCGAGCGCCTTCCCCGCGTCGCGCTGCCCGAGCGCGAGCTTCTGCGCATCACGTCGGCCTGCGCAAAGCTCGGGATCGACGGCATCCGGGGCGACATCGTCTGTGCCCGTGCCGCGCGCGCGCTTGCAGCGCTCGACGCCGCCGATGCAGTCGACGAGAGCCACGTCCGGCGGGCCGCACGCCTCGCGCTCGCCCACCGCCTCCGGCGCGACCCGCTCGACGGTCACAGCGGCGCGGTCGAGAACGAGCTCGAGCGGGCGCTCGGCGACCGCGACCCGGATGACGGGCCCCCCAGCCGCCCGAGCGGCGCTCCGCGCACGCCGACCCCCGACTCGTCCGCGGACGGACCCGCCGGCGCTGCCGGGCCTTCGGGGAACGGGGGAGCCGCCGTGGAGCAACCCGATCCCCGCGCGCCCGCGCGCGACCGCCGCGACGCCCCGGCCGGCGCGGCGGTGCCGCTCCAGGCGCTCGTGCTCACGGGCACCGGCAGCGGGCCGGCGGGCCGCCGCGCCCGCGCCGGCGGGCCGTCCGCCGGCATGATCGACAGCCGCCCGGCGCCGCCCGGTAGCGACGACCTGGCGATCGTCGCCACGCTGCGCGAGCAGCTGGCGCACGGTCGCGCAGGCTCGCTGCACGAGCACGTCCGCTCGGGCCGCGAGGGCGTGCTCCTCTGCCTCGTCGTCGACGCGAGCGGCTCGATGGGCGCCCGCCGGCGCCTCGCGCGCGTCAAGGGCGCACTGCTCGCGCTGCTGCGTGACGCCTACGCGCGCCGCGACCGCGTCGCGATCATCGCCTTCCGGGACGGAGGCGCGCAGATCATCGTCGAGCCGGGCGCCCCGGTCGAGCGCGCCGCGGCGGCGATTCGAGAGCTCGCGGCGGGTGGGCGCACGCCGCTTGCCTCAGGGCTCCTCGCAGCAGAGCGGCTGATCCGGCGCGAGCACGCGCGCGATCCCGCCCGCCGCGCGATCGCCGTCGTGCTCACCGACGGGCGTGTCCCGGATGACCGCGGCGAGGTCCGTCGCGCCTCGCTCCTTCTCGGCCGGGCCGCGTCGGCCGTGCACGTCATCGACAGCGAGGACGGGCCGGTTCGCCTCGGCCTTGCCGGCGCGCTCGCAGCGGCGGCAGGCGGCCGCGTCCACACCCTCGTAGCCCCACGAGCGACCTCCAGGAGAGCGGCATGATCGAACCATCCATCCAGGAACCACTCGCCCGGCACGGCAGCGGAGAGGTCGACGTGCCGCACCGGCCGGGCGACGAGGGAAGCGCCGAGCCGAAACGGCGCAAGCCCCGTGACCGCCCGCTCGTCGTCGTCCTCACCGGCCATGGCAAGGGCAAGAGCACCTCTGCCTTCGGCATGCTGCTGCGCTCCTGGGCCCGTGGGTACCGCTGCGGCGTCTTCCAGTTCGTGAAGTCGGGGAAGTGGAAGGTTGGCGAGGCGAAGGCGGCAGCCGCACTCGGCGGCATCGACTGGGAGAAGATGGGGAACGGGTGGTCGTGGCTCTCCCGCGATCTCGAGGAGTCGGCCGACCTCGCGCGCGAAGGATGGGAAGGGGTCAAGCTGGCCATCGCGGAGCAGCGCTACGAGTTCCTGCTGCTCGACGAGATCACCTACCCGATCAACTGGGGCTGGATAGACCTCGACGACGTGCTCGCCACGCTGCGCGGCCGTCCAGGGTTCCAGCACGTGATCCTGACCGGCCGCAACGCGCCGCAGGATCTCGTCGCCGCCGCCGATCTCGTCTCCGAGGTGGTCAAGGTCAAGCATCCGATGGACGCAGGGATCCGCGCCCAGCAGGGGATCGAGTGGTAGCGGTCCTCGTCATCCTCGACGGCGCGAGCGAGCCCGGGGGAGCGACGGCGACGAGCCTCGAGCGGGCGCGGACGCCGGCTCTCGACGAGCTTGCGGCGGCTGGTACGCTCAGCCGCGTACGGACGGTCCCGGCCGGGCTGCCGGCGGGCTCGGAGACGGCGATCCCCGTGCTGCTCGGCTGGACGCCCGCTGTCCCCGTCGACCGCGGCATGATCGAGGCCGCGGCGCGCGACGTCCCGCTTGCGGAAGGGCAGCGAGCGTGGCGTGTCGACGTCGTTGCCGCCGACGGCGGGAGAGCCGAAGAGACGAGCGTCGGGCGCGCCGCCGACGAGCTTCGGGCCGCCGCGCCCCGGCACTCCGTCCAGCCCATCGGCGAGCATCGCCTGCTCCTCACGGGCCCTCCGCCGCTGCCGATCGCCGCGCGCGAGGGCCTGCGCGTGTGGGCCGAGGGGGCGCTGCCGCCGCGCCTGCTCGGGCCGGCGACGGTCGTCGTCGCGGCCCGCGGTGCCGCCGCCGGCGTCGCGCGCCTCATGGGCGCGGATGTCGTCGTGCCCGACGGCGCCACGGGATCGCTCGACACCGACCTCGAGGCGAAGGCGGCGAGCGCCCTCGAGGCGATGGCACGGGGCGCGAAGCAGGTCGTCGTCCATGTCGGTGCACCGGACGAGGCGTCGCACCGGCGCAACCCGGCCGCGAAGGTCGCCGCGATCGAGCGGATCGACCGCGAGCTCGTCACGCCGCTCGCCCGTGCGGTCATGCGCGCGGGGGGCACGCTGCGCGTCTGTCCCGACCACGGCTGCGATCCGCGCACGGGCATCCACGACGGCGATCCCGTTCCCTGCCTCACCTGGAGCGCGGGCGCCGGCGGGAACGGCGGGCGCATGCGGCTGACAGAGCGCGCCGTCGCGGAGCTGCCGGCGACCGTTCCGACATCGACCTGCGTGGAGGTGTGGTGATCCCGCGCGTCGTCATCGCCGGGACGAGCTCCGGCGCCGGCAAGACGAGTGTCGCCTGCGGCCTGATCGGCGCGCTCCGCGCCCGCGGACTGCGTGTCCAGGGCTTCAAGGTGGGCCCCGACTACATCGATCCGACCTACCACGCCCTCGCCTCAGGGCGGCCCGGCCGGAATCTCGATGCCTTCCTCAGCGGGCCCGATCTCGTCGCTCCGCTCGTGCGCCACGGCGCGGCGGGCGCCGACGTCGCCGTGATCGAGGGTGTCATGGGCCTGTTCGACGGCGTCTCGGGCCGCGGTGAGCTCGCCTCGACGGCGCACGTCGCCAAGCTCCTGCACGCTCCCGTGCTCCTCGTGGTCGACGCGTCCTCGATGGCCCGCTCGGTCGCCGCGATCGTGCACGGCTACCGGACGTTCGACCCCGCTCTCGCGATCGCCGGCGTGATCCTCAACCGCATCGGATCGGACACGCACGAGCAGTTGCTGCGCGAGGCGATCGCGCCGCTCGGCCTCCCCGTCGTCGGCGCGCTGCGTCGCGACGGCAAGGTCAGCGCGCCGGAGCGTCATCTCGGACTGGTGCCGGCCGGCGAGCGCGCGGCGCGCACGATGTCGGCGCTCGACGCGCTCGCAGCCGGGATCGCCTCGCACGCCGACCTCGACGCGGTGCTGGCGCTCGCCCACGGCGCCCCGGCGCTCGACGGCCCGGCGTGGAGCCCCGAGCCCGGCGAGCCGGCGGCGCCGGGAGCGCGCATCGGGATCGCCCGCGGACCGGCGTTCTCGTTCCACTACGAGGAGAACCTCGAGCTGCTGGCCGCTGCCGGAGCCGAGCTGCTGCCGTTCGACCCCCTCCACGACGAGCGGCTGCCCGACGGCGTCGGAGCGCTCGTCCTCGCCGGCGGCTTTCCCGAGGTCTTCGGCGCCGAGCTTGCGGCCAACGTCTCGCTTCGCGAGGAGATCGCGGCGTTCGCGCGCGCCGGGCATCCGATCCTCGCCGAGTGCGGCGGCCTGCTCTATCTCTGCTCCGACCTCGACGGCAACGAGATGTGCGGCGTGCTTCCCGCACGCGCGCGGATGACGAGCCGTCTCACGCTCGGCTACCGGGAGGCGACGACCGTCACGAGCACCGCGTACGCGCGGGCGGACGAGCGCTTCCGGGGACACGAGTTCCACTACTCGCGGGTCGATCCGCCGCACGGCGAGAGCGGCGCGGCCTGGACGCTCGCCGCGCGCGGAAGCGAACGGCGGGAGGGCTTCGCGTCCGGCTCGATCCACGCGAGCTACCTCCACCTCCACTGGGCGGCGTACCCTCACCTCGCGCTCAGATTCGCCCGCGCGGCGCGCCGGGCCGGCTCCGTCGCTACGAGTCGCGAGCGAACGGACGCGGTCCACACCGAACGGGAGAGCTCGTGAGCCGGGCGCCGCTCACCGTGGTCGGGATCGGCGCCGACGGCTGGAACGGGCTCTGCGAGGCCGCCCGTGCCGCCGTGCTCTCGGCCGAGCTGATCGTCGGCTCCGAGCGGCAGCTCGCGCTCGTCCCGCCCACGGCTGCCGTCCGGCGTCCATGGCCAACGCCGATCGACGGGCTCGTCGAGGAGCTCGTGGCCGGTCGCGCCGGCCCCGTGTGCATCCTTTCGAGCGGTGATCCGATGCTCCACGGCATCGGCGCGACGCTCGCGAGGCGGATCGACCGCGATCGGCTCACGGTGCATCCGCATCCATCCGCGTTCGCGTTCGCATGCGCCCGGCTCGGCTGGCCGAGCGCGGAGACGGAGCTCGTCAGCGCGGTTGCCCGCCCGGTCGAGGCTCTTGCGCGCCTCCTGCAACCCGGCCGCCGCGTGATCGTCTACGTCGCCGGCGAGCAGGGCGCGCGAGAGGTTGCCCGCGTCCTGCGCGAGCGGGGGTTCGGTCCAAGCCGGCTCGTCGTGCTCGAGCAGCTCGGCGGCCCCGACGAGCGGATCGTCGACAGCACCGCGGAGGAGTGGGGCGAGCGCTCCGTGCGCACGCTTCACGCGGTGGCGGTGGAGTGCCGCGCCGCTCCCGGAACCTCGCCGCTCGCGTGTACGCCGGGCCTGCGCGACAGCGCGTACGAGAACGACGGCCTGCTGACCAAGCAGGAGGTGCGCGCGATCACTCTCGCCGTGCTCGCGCCGATGCCAGGCGAGCTGCTCTGGGACGTCGGCGCCGGGAGTGGCTCGATCGCGATCGAGTGGCTGCGCGCGGAGGCGACGGCCCGCGCGATCGCCGTCGAGGCACGCGCCGACCGCGCCGAGCGGGCGGTGCGAAACGCCCGTGTGCTCGGCGTCCCGACGATCGAGGTCGTCTGCGGCAAGGCACCCCGTGCGCTCGTGGGCCTCGACCGGCCCGACGCCGTCTTCGTCGGCGGGGGGCTCACGACGCCCGGGCTGCTCGACAGCTGCTGGCGGGAGCTGCGGCCGGGCGGGCGCATCGTCGCCAACGCCGTGACGCTCGAGGGAGAGCAGGTGCTCCAGGCCGCGTGTGCCGCGCATGGCGGACGACTCGTCCGCATCGCCGTCAGCCGGGCAGAGCCGGTCGGAGGATTCACGAGCTGGCGACCCCAGCTGCCCGTCGTCCAGTGGTCGGCGAGGAAGGAGGGGGAGTGACGGTGCACTTCATCGGCGCGGGGCCGGGCGCGGCCGACCTCCTCACGCTGCGGGCGCAGCGGTTGATCGCGCACAGCTCCGTCTGCCTCTACGCCGGAGCGCTCGTTCCGACCGAGGTGCTCGCCCACGCGCCGCCGGGCGCCCGCCTCGTCGACACGCAGCACCTTGCCCTCGACGAGATCGTCGCGCAGCTGCAGGCGGCGCACGAGCGCGGCGAAGACGTCGCGCGCCTGCATTCGGGCGACCTCTCGATCTACAGCGCGGCCGGCGAGCAGATGCGCCGGCTCGACGAGCTCGGTATCCCCTGGGACGTCACGCCCGGCGTGCCGGCGTTCGCGGCCGCGGCAGCGGCGCTGCGGCAGGAGCTCACCCTCCCGGGCGTCTCCCAGACCGTGATCCTCACGCGCCACGGCGACCGCGCCACTCCGCTCCCTGACGGCGAGGAGCTCGCCTCGCTCGCTGCGCACGGCGCGACTCTCGTTCTCCACCTCGCGGTCCAGGCGATCGAGAAGATCGTCGCGCTGCTCGAGCCTGCATACGGCCCGGCGTGCCCTGCCGCCGTCGTCGCGCGCGCGAGCTGGCCCGACGAGGTCGTCATCCGTGGCACGCTCTCCACCATCGCCGGCGCGACCCGGCGCGCGGGCATACGGCGTACCGCGGTGATCGTCGTCGGGCGAGTGCTGGCGTCCCGGGAGTTCTGCGACAGCCACCTCTACTCGAGCATGCGCGTGCGCGGGGGCGACGGGGAGGAGGTCGGGCCGTGACCCTCCCGCGTCTGCCGCAGCTCTCGGCCGCCGTCTCGATGCCCGCGCGGGCCGCCCGCGGGAACGCCCCGTCACAGCGCTCCGGCGCTCCCCACGATGCGGCCGGCTCGATCCACGACGAGCACCTCGACGGCGATCGGAGCGCTCGCGAGCACCGCGAGCGCGGTGCCCAGCGCGCCGCCGGCGATCTCGTCGGCGAGCGGCACGCCCTCTGCGGCGGCGAGCTCGAGCGCATGGAGCGCCGTGTTCGCCTCGCCGATCGACGCGGCCAGGCTCGCCGTCGCACCTGCTTGGAGAGCGGCGGCGGCGAGCCGTTCCATGTCCACCTGGGAGCGCCCGGAATGGAGGTCGAGGTGACCTGCTGCCAGCTTCGACAGCTTCGCGAAGCCGCCGGCGAGGGTCAGCTTCGGCAGCGGATGGCGGGCGAGGTACTTGAGCAGCGCGCCGGCGAAGTCGCCCATGTCGAGGAGAGCGGTGTCCGGGAGCCCGTACCGTGCCTGTGCGGCCCGCTCGGATGTGTCGCCTGTCGCAGCGATCACATGCGGGTATCCGACGGCCCGTGCAACGTCGATCCCGCGTCGGATGGACGCGATCCACGCCGAGCAGGAGTACGGGATCACGATGCCGGTCGTGCCGAGGATCGAGATGCCGCCGACGATCCCGAGCCGGGAGTTCCAGGTGCGCCGCGCGAGCTGCTCGCCGCCCTCGACCCCGACTTCCACCACCACGTCGCCGCTGCCGCCGTGCCGCGCGCTCACCTGGGCGACGGCCTCGCCCATCATCTGTCGCGGGACGGGATTGATCGCCGGCTCGCCGACCGGCAGCGGCAGTCCGGGCAGCGTCACGACGCCGACGCCCTCGCCCGCCCTGAACGTCACTCCCGAGCCGACCTCGCCGGGCCGCACCGTCGCGAGCACGAGCGCGCCGTGCGTGACGTCGGGGTCGTCGCCGGCGTCCTTGACGACGCCGGCCGTCGCGCTTCCCTCCTCGAGGCGCTCGAAGGCGAGCGCGAACGCCGGCTGCTGCCCGCCCGGCAGCGTGATCGTGACCGGATCGGGGAACTCCCCCGTGAGCAGGGCCTGATAGGCGGCGCTCGTCGCCGCGGTCGCGCAGGCGCCTGTCGTCCATCCTCGCCGCAGCGGTCGCCCGCCGCTCACGCCGCCCTCACACGATGAGCAGCGCTTGCGTGCTGGTGCTCGGGGGCACCGCCGAGGCGCGGGATCTCGCAGCGGCGCTCGATCGTGCCGGGGTCTCCGTCGTCTCTTCGCTCGCAGGGCGGGTGGCGCGGCCACGGCTTCCCGCCGGCGAGGTGCGGATCGGCGGCTTCGGCGGCCCCGCCGGTCTGGCGCGGTGGCTCGCCGAGCGCGGCGTCGCCGCGGTCGTCGACGCGACCCATCCTTTCGCGGAGCGGATCTCGGCGTCGGCGGCGCAGGCGTGCCCAGCCGCCGGCGTGCCGCTCCTCCGGCTCGAGCGGCCGGGTTGGAGCGAGGCGCCCGGAGACTGCTGGCACTGGGTCGACGACCTGAGCCACGCCGCCGAGCTCGTTCCGCGGCTCGGCCGGCGCGTGCTGCTCACGACGGGTCGCCAGGGACTCGCCGCGTTCGCGGTCGTGCGCTCCGCGTGGTTCCTCGTCCGCTGCGTCGATCCGCCCGATCCGCCGCTTCCCCCGCGGCACGAGCTCCTGCTCGATCGCGGCCCCTATCTCCTGGAGAACGAGCTCGCCTTGATGGACGGCAAGCAAATCGACCTCCTCGTCACGAAGGACAGCGGCGGTGCGCACACGCAGCCCAAGCTCGATGCCGCCCGGCGTCGTGGACTGCCGGTCATCGTCGTGCGCAGACCTCCGCGCCTGGACGTACCGGCGGTCAGCTCTGTCGCCGGCGCGCTCTCCTGGCTGCGGGAGACGGTTCACGCGGGGTAGTGGCGCGGTGTGTACACGCGAGGCGATCCCTGCGTCGCCTCGATCACCCGGGTCGTCGAGGAACCGATCAAGAGGAGCGTCCGCATGTCGACCTGCGCGGCATCGAAGCCCGCGAGCGTGGAGACCGTGACGTTCTCCTCCCGTCCACCGACGTCCCGGGCCACCACGACCGGGGTCTCCGCGGCGCGGTGGCGCAGCAGCACCGTCCGCGCACGCTCGAGCTGCTCCCTCCGCGTGCGGGACGCCGGGTTGTAGAGCGCCAGGACGAGATCCGCGGCGCCGGCCGCCTCGAGCCGGCGCTCGATCGCCGCCCACGGCTTGAGCTGGTCGGAGAGCGAGACGACGCAGAAGTCGTGGCCGAGTGGTGCCCCGACGCGCGCCGCCGCGACCTGCATCGCCGACAGGCCGGGCACGATGCGCACGCGGATGTGAGCGAACGCGGAGCCGCCCTCCTCGACGGCTTCGAGGACGGCGGCCGCCATCGCGAAGATCCCGGGATCGCCGGAGGACACGACCGCGACGCGCCTGCCGCTCGCCGCCAGCTGCAGGGCCTGGCGTGCACGTCGAGCCTCGTCGCGGTTGTCGCTTCCATGCCGATGCTGGCCGGGGCGCCTGGCCACCCGGTCGAGGTAGGTCGTGTACCCGACGAGCTCCTCGGCCTCGGCGAGCGCGGCCCCCGCCTCCGGCGTCAACCACTCCGGGCCCGCTGGGCCGAGTCCGACGACTGCGACCTCACCCGGGCGCGAGACGTCGGGCGCGCGCTGCCCGCCAGAGGTGGTCGGGACCAGCACGAGCGACATGTAGGGGACGTCTCCGTCGACGTCGCGCAGTGCCGCGATGTGCTCCTGCGGCGAGCTTGCCCGCTCGACATAGATGGCTCGATCCGCCACGCCCGCCCGCTCCGCCGCGCCCCGCACGGCGGCGAACGAACGTCCGAGCTTGATGACGACCGCCGCGTCAGTCGTGCGCAGACGGCTCGCGATCACCTGCGCCGGGAGCGTGCCGGGGAGAATGGTGAGCACGTCGTCGCGCTTCACGAGCGGTGACCCCGCCGCCGCCGCGGCGGCGCTGAACGACGTCACGCCCGGAACGACCTCCGTGGGGTAGCGGCCGGCGAGGCGCTCGTGAAGGTACATGTAGCTGCCGTAGAGGAAGGGATCTCCTTCGCAGAGCACCGCCACCGAGCGCCCGGCGTCGAGGTGGCGGGCGATCTCGGCGGCGCTTGCGTCGTAGAACTCGTGCAGCGCCGCCTCATATCCGCCCGGGTGATCGGTCGCCTCGGTCGTGACGGGATATGTCATCGCGATCTCGGTCTGGTCTCCGCGCAGGTAGGGCGCGGCGATCCGTCGCGCGACGCTCTCTCCATGGCGCGCCATGGGGTAGGCGACGACGTCCGATGTCTCGATCACACGACGCGCCTTGAGCGTCACCAGCTCCGGATCACCGGGCCCGAGTCCGACGCCGAACAGCAGCGGCGCGTCCCTCCGTCGGTCGGGTGGGCTCACTCTCTCTCGCTCGCGAGGGCGTTGACCGCTGCGGCCGCAATCGCACTGCCGCCACGGCGCCCGTGGACGACGATGTGCTCGAGCGCCGCGGGGTGTCGTGCCAATTCGATCTTCGACTCCGCCGCGCCGACGAAGCCGACGGGGACGCCGACCACGGCCGCAGGCCGGCCAGCCCCCTCCTCGATCAGCTCCAGCAGCCGGAAGAGGGCGGTGGGAGCGTTTCCTATGACGACGACGGCGCCGTCGAGGCGGTCTCGCCAGAGCTCGAGAGCCGCCGCCGTGCGCGTCGTCCCGAGCTCGGCCGCGAGACGAGGGACGTCCGGGTCGGAGAGCGTGCAGACCACGTCATTCGCGGCAGGCAGGCGCGAGCGTGTGATGCCCGATGCGACCATCGCGGTATCGCAGAGAATCGGGGCGCCGCCCGCGAGCGCCGCGACCGTCGCGGCCGCGAAGCCGCTCGACGCGGCGACGTCGCGCGTGAGGTCGACCATGCCGCAGGCGTGGATCATCCGTACGACGGCCCGCGCGAGCGCCGGGTCGAGCCCGGAGAGGTCGGCCTCGGCGCGGATGATCGCGAACGAGCGGCGGTAGATCTCGCTCCCGTCACGCACGTACGCGGTCACGATGCCGGCACCCCGGCCGCAAGCGCGGCCAGCGCCTCTTCGGCGGTCGTCGCCTCGACGCGCCGGCCCGCCGAGGCCACGACGATGACCTCTCCGGCCGCGACCACGCTCACCGGGACGCCTCGAGGCTCCCCGCAGCGCCGCTCGCAGGCCGACCAGTGCTCGTCCGGGGCGCCGGCGGCGCGAACCAGCGCGCGGCCCCGCGCCGCGGCACGCACGTCGACCCGAGCTCTCGCACAGGCGCCGAGCCCGGCGCAGGCGGAGAGGCCCTGCCAGCCGGAGTCCGGGGAGACCACGAGTCCGAGCCGCCGGAGGTCGCGAACGAGCGATTCGACATC
Organism: Gaiella occulta; assembly: GCF_003351045.1. Classification (GTDB taxonomy): domain Bacteria; phylum Actinomycetota; class Thermoleophilia; order Gaiellales; family Gaiellaceae; genus Gaiella; species Gaiella occulta. The sequence continues at coordinate 80,724 of NZ_QQZY01000008.1, read as the reverse complement.
TTCGCGAGCGACATCGACGACGGTAACGGTGCGCCAGGGGGAGATCCGTGCCTCGCTGCCTGGCCGGCGCACGGCGGCGGCGAGTGCGGAGACGGCGCCGCGCTCGAGCCGGCCGAGCGGTGCGAGCGCCGTCACCGCCAGCCGCCCGTCGCGCTGCTCGCACACGCCGGGAATGCGAACGGCCCCGCCGCGCCCCCCGGGGGCGGCGACCGGCTCCACATCTGCGCCGAGGCGTTGCACGACGCTCCGCGCTCCACCGGGAAGCTCCCACACGCGCCATGCTCGGCTGCCGCTCTCGGCCCGCACCTCGAGGAACGCGCGCGCGGCGTCCAGGGCCGCCGCCACGGCGTCGGACGGTGTCGTGCGCACGCTCGTCGGGAAGCCGGCGACCACCAGCCTCAAGCACGGGTCGGGCGTCCCGCCGGCCGGCGGCTCGACGACCAGCGCCACGTCGGCCGGCTGGTCGGCCACGGCACCGCTTCCGTCGTCCACTGCGAACAGGAACTTGCCCGGAAGCCCGCCGAGAGCGGCGTCGGCGCAGAGCCCTCGGTCGAGCTCGTCCACGAGCTGGTCGGTGGGGGCGAGCGCGAGCGGATGCCGTCCCGCGAGCGGGCTCGCGAGCACGTTGCGCACCCGCTCGTGGGATGCCGAGGGCAGGAGCCCGGCGGCTCGGAGCACCCGCGCGGCCGTCTGGCCGGCCTCGGCGCGGAGACCGCGCACCTGAAGGCTTGCGCGAGACGTGATCTCGACGAGCCCGTTCCCGTGGCGGGCCAGCGCCGCCACGGCGTCCAGCTGGTCCGCGGAGACACGGCCGCCCGGAAGGCGGATGCGTGCAAGCAGGCCGTCCTCGGCCTCGTGCAGGGCCAGCACGCCGGGGCAGCGGTCGTCGTCGGCTCGCGTCGCAAGGGGACGCGGCGGGCCGAGTCCGAGCGGAGAGCGGGCGGCAGGCTCATTCGCTGCAACGGTCACGCCGGCCTCGTCACTCTGTCGCAGCAGGGCTGCCGGGGGAGGTGGCCGATGGCTGCATGCCGCTTGCCACGCGTGCCATCACACGTTGTGCGCCTGCCGCGAAGACCAGCCCGATCGTGCTCCACATCACGAGCTGCGTGCCGACGGCGGCCTCGCGGAACCGCCAGAGGGTGACCGCCGGAAAGGTCGCCGGCACCTCATCGGTTCCCGGGAGCGCCAGCCCTGCCGCCACGACCACGAGGACGTAGGAGGCAGCGGCGAGCAGGGTGGCGGTTGCGGCTGATCGACGTTTGCTCAGCCGGCCGCGGAGTCGCACGGCGGTCACGGCCGCGAACAGCGAGACGGCGATCATCACGCCGTACAATGCGGTTCGCTGGCCGATCGTGTCGGGATTCGTCGCGGCGGGCGGGCTTGCCGGGTACTTCACGAACGGCACGAGGAACACGACGAGGAACGCGGCCGCGGCGAGCCACAGCGCCGTCCTCGCGGGGCTCGCCCGCCCGACCCGTCCGTAGACGGCGGCGAACGCCAGCGCGAAGAGGCCGCCGAGCGCGAGCCCGTAGACGACCGATCCGGCGAGCAGCCCGATGCTCCGCTGGACGCCGCGCGAGACGACCGCGGCCTCGTGAGGCGCGCCGGCGGCCGCCGCCTGCGCGTGTTCGAAGGCGATCGCCTGGTTGACGGCCGGCTCTCCGGCGAGCTCGGCGAAGCCGGTGGCGAGCGAGCCGGCGCAGACGCCGGCGGCCAGCCCGCAGACGAGCAGGTTGCGAAGCACTCTTCGCCCCTGTCAGTGACAGGGGAAGCCGAGCAGATGGCGGCCGTCGTGCGCGAACTCGTGCAGCCAGCTGCCCGGCACGATCGAGACCGCGCCCTGGTCGACGCCGACGACGTAGACGAGCATCAGCAGCGCTGCGCCGAGGATCGCCCACGGCAGCAGCTCGCGCAGAGAGACGGACGGAGGATACGTCGCCTCGGAAGCGAGCGAAGGAGCGAGAGTGACGTTCGACATGAGAACCTCCTCGGGATTACGCGTCCCGTACAGCGGTGTCAGCGACGGTCGAGTCTCCTGGCTTCCGGATCTCCGCGCTTCTCCCGCCTTCCCACCCTCTCGGACAGTGGCCTCGAGGGAGAGCGCTCTCCGGTCACAGTGGCGCGACCACGCCGGACTCGCACCGGCTTCCTCGCACCGTCACCCTAACGAGCGCAACTCTATACGTTGCGCGCCCGCTTCTGCAACGAGCCGGCGCCCGTCGACGCCGGCCCGGGCGCGAACGCGGCTACCTGCGCTGCGCGAGATGCCGGGCGATCGTCTCCCGGAGTGTCCCGTCGATCGGCGCGTACCCGCAGCCGGCAGCGGTTGCGGCGATGCGGTCGCTTTCCCGGTCGCCGACGTAGAGCGACGCGGCGGCAGCGACACCGAGGCGCTCCAGCGCGACCTGGATCGGGAGCGGGTCGGGTTTCGCGACGCCGACGTCGACCGACGTGACGACGACCTCGAGGTGCCGGCCGACGCCCACGGTGTCGAGCAGGCGCCTGACGTCCGTCTCGGTCATGACCGAGGTGTTCGTCACCGCGCCGAGCCGGTAGCGGCTCGCGAGCCATTCGATGTCCTCGCGCACCGCGGGGAGCAGCCGCGCGACGAGCCGGTCCACGGGCGCGGTCGGCGCGGCTTCCTGGACGAGGGTGCCGCCGACGTCGAGAAGGACGGCGGCAAGCGGCTGCTCCGAGATCATCGCCGGTTCTCCCAGAGGGCGCAGGCGAGTGCCCGGTCGAGCCGCTCCAGCCCGTCGGCGTCCGGCACGGCGATGCGAGCGACTCCGGGAAGGTCGAAGCTGGAGCAGTCGCGGACGAGCACCCCGTGCGGCGCGAGGAGCTCGCGCAGACGCGGCTCGCCGCGGACGAGGAGCCAGTTGGAGTCGGACGGGAGCGGCATCAGCCCGTGACGAAGCAGAAGCTCGTGCAGCTGCAGGCGAAGCCGTGAGACCTCCGCCGCCCACGCCGGCAGGTCGACCTGCTCGAGCATGTCCGGGAGGGCCGCCGCTGCGAGACCGTTGAGCGACCAGCGGGGTTGAAGCGCTGCGAAGCGCTCGACGTCGTCTCCGTCGGGTACGAGGAGGTACCCGATCCTGAGCCCGGGGCAGCGCAGGAGCTTCGTGAGCGAGCCGACGACGATCGCGTCCCGATCGCCGCGCGTCCAGGCGCCGGTGGCGAGCGGGTAGAAGGCCTCGTCCCAGACCGAGGCGTGCTCGCTCGGGTCGGCGAGCAGTCCGGTCGGGTTGCGCGGGTTGGAGCGCCAGCGCGGTCCTCCCGGGCGGATCTCCGTCAGGTGCCGCCGGTAGAGGGAGAACTCGGGGTCCTCGACCCAGCCGGCCGGGTGCAGGCGGGCGACGAGGGCGATCGCCTCGGCCCCGCCGTTGGTGAGAAGCAGCCGGCTCCCGTCGACTCCGAGGGCGTCCGCGAGGGCGGCGGTGGCTCGCGTGGGATCGGGGTAGCGCACGATCGCCGGGAGGTGGCGGGCGAGGAGCGGACCTGGGTTCGGGGCCGCCGGGTTGAGGCTCGCGGAGAGGTCGAGCAGTGAGTCGGGCGGGACGCCGAGCGAGCGCGCGACGGCTTCGACGTCACCGCCGTGGATTCCCGCCGGCGATATCACCGGCGCCTCCGCAGAGCCCTGGTCACGCCGACGCCGAGGAGGCCCAGCGCCAGCGCGAGCTCGGCCTGGCGGGAGAGCGTGACGGCGCGGCGGATGTCCGCGGTGGTCGGCTGCGTCCCCGTCCCGAGCAACGGGCGCTGCTCGACCCGGTCGCCGTAGTCGGTTGCTCCGCCGAGCGTGATGCCGAGGGCGGCGGCGAACGCCGCTTCGCCGACGCCCGCGTTCGGCGACGGGTGATGGGGCGCGTCCTCGCGAACGGCGCGCAGAACGGCTCGGGCCTGACGCGGCCGAACGGTGGCGACGAGCAGGGCGGTCAGCCGCGCCGGCAGCCAGGCGGCGGCGTCGTCGAGGCGTGCGCTCGCCCAGCCGTAGCGCCTGTAGCGCGCGTTGCGGTGCCCGACCATCGCGTCCATCGTGTTCGTGGCGCGGTGTGCGAGCGCGCCGGGTGCGCCCGCGACGAGCGTCCAGACGGCAGGTGCGACGATTGCGTCGACGGTGTTCTCGGCCAGCGACTCCACGACGGCCCGTGCGATCGCGGCATCGTCGAGCGCGTCGGGTCGGCGGCCGACGAGCGCCGGCAGGAGCAGCCGAGCGCGGTCCGTCTCCCCGCGCTCGAGCGCCTCCGCGATCTCGAGCGCCGAGCGGCGCAGCATGCGTCCGGCGCACGCGAGCCAGCAGGCGACCGCGGATGAGCGGAGCGTCCGCCCGGCGAGCAAGCCCAGGGAGACTCCGCCGAGCGCGTGGAGCGATCCTCGTGCCCGCGAATCGCCGTAGAGCCGGCGCTCGATCCGGGTCATGAGCCGGCCGAACAGCGCGACGGGATGAACCCGCGCCGGGGGCTCTCCCAGCAGCTCGTCGAGGGCAAGCCCTGCCGCCGTCGAGATCGCTCTCACCAGCGACCCGCCGCGACGACGAGCCCGACCGTCTCTCCGACGATCCCCATTGCCCCGAGCACGTCGCCCGTGAAGCCGCCGAGACGCCGGAAGCCGAGCAGAGCGACCACGGCGCAACCGGCGGCGGCGGCGGCGACCGACGCGAGGCCGCGCGCGCCGACGGTCGACCAGGCGATCCCCGCTGCGAGGGCGAAGCCGTAGGCCGGCCACCAGCCGGCGCCCAGGAACCTCGAGGCAAGGCCCTCGCGACGCGCGTAGGGAAGCACCGAGGGGGCAAACGCCATCGCCGTACGCGACGCGCACCAGAGCGCGACGACGAGTCCGACCGAGGGCTGCTGCTCTGCGAGCGCGGCCGTCCGCGTGAGGAGCACCGCGGCGACCGCGGCGACAGCGAAGGCGCCGACATCCGGAAGGCGCATGACCTCCAGCCGCCGTCCCCGATCCATCGGCGCGAGAAGACCGTCGGCGCTGTCGGCGAGCCCGTCCACGTGGAGGAGCCCCGTCAGCGCGAGATCGACGGCGAGCGCGAGGCAGGCGGCGACCCAGGCGCCCCACCACGAGGACGCGGCGAGCCAGACGCCGCCGACGAGGAGACCCACCACGCAGCCGACGAGCGGAAAGGAGCGCATCGACGCGGCCGACGGCTCGCCGCGCGCGGGGAGGACGGTCAGGAAGCCGAACGCGGCGCGCACTAGCCGGAGACCGCCTCGACCGTGTGTGTGCCGTTCCGCGCCTGCCAGTCGTCGATGCCGTCTGTGACCGCGGCGTGCACGGCGCGAGCGAGCCTCGCGCCCCACCGCGACGCCGGCCCGCAGAATCGCTCACGGAACGCCCCGGATTGCAGACAGGCGATGCAGAGTGCGTCTGTCGCGGTGCCGGTTCCCGCCACGCCGCGCTCGAACAGCGCCTGCGACTTCGCCTCCGTCGCGGTGGCGATCGCGTTCACGAGCGCGGCATCGACCAGGGCGGCCGGAACCCAGGCGAGGATGTTGATCGTGCCGGGTGTGTAGGCGTGTCCGGCGCGAGCGCCGAGCTCCCGCTGCCTGGCCGCCCACAGCGGGTCGCGAATGCCGACCGTGGCCCAGACCCGCACTCCCCCGTCGTCGGCGCTGCGAACCCGCTCGACCGGCGCGGCTGTGAGCATCCCTATGCCCTCACCGGGGTAGCCGAGCCGCTCGGCCACCTCCGCCAGGTGTCGGTCGGGATCGTCGCGCGAGTAGTCGGCGCGCACGCCGGCGTTCAGGAACCAGGAAGGGCAGGTGATGCCGCCGCCCACCACGGCCGACGAGATCGCCCGCACGCCCGGCGGAAACCCGGCACGGAGGATGCCGAGCAGCCCGGACGGCAGCGCGCCTTCGTGAACCTCCAGGGTCGGGGGGCCGGCGTCAGCCATCGATCTCGGGGAAGACGGAGGAGACGGCGGCAAGCGACAGGAGCGAGCCTGCGACAACGAGCGCCGAGCGCTGCGCCGCCTGCGCCCAGGTGTGGTTGACGCGCCCGAGGACATCCCGGTAGGAGCGCGCCAGCTCGTTCGACGGCACGATGCCGAAGCCGACCTCGCTGCTGACGGCGATCGTTGCCGCCGACCGGGAGGCTGCGCCTTCGGCAGCGCGCTGCGCCAGCTCCTCGATCTCGCGCTCGGAGTGCGAGCGCTCGAGCAGGTTCGCGACCCAGAGCGAGAGGCAGTCGACGACGACGGTCTCGTCCGCCGACGCGGCCGCAAGCGCCGAGAGCAGGTCGGCGGGCTCCTCGATCGTGCGCCAGTCGGCCGGCCGCTCTTCCCGGTGGCGCCGGATCCGCTCTGCCATCTCCTCGTCGCGGGACTCGGCCGTCGCGATGAACGCCACCGGGGCTCCGCTCGCGGCCGCGAGCCGGACCGCCAGCAGCGACTTGCCGCTGCGTGCGCCGCCGAGGAGGAAGGTCAGCGCCATCGGAAGCCGACCTCGCGGCGCGCCCGCACGCCCCGCTGCGCTTGCGGCTGGCAGCTCACGCCATCCCCTTCGCCCGCTCGACGTTTGCCTCGTCGAAGCGGGCCATCTCGGCGTGTAAGCGCCCGGCGAGTCCGACGAGCGGCAGCGCGAGCGCGGCGCCGCTCGCCTCTCCCAGGCGCAGCCGCAGGTCGAGCAGCGGCTCGAGACCGAGCTCGACGAGCACGCGGGCGTGGGCGGGCTCGGCGGAGCGGTGGCCTGCGACCAGGTAGTCGCGCAGCGCGGGCACCGTCCGGTACGCGGCGAGTGCGACGACCCCCGTCGCGAAGCCGTCCAGCAGCACGGGCCTGCGAGCGGCCGCGGCTCCGAGCAGCGCGCCGGCGAGCGCGGCGAGCTCCAACCCGCCGACGCGGCGCAGGCATTCGAGCGGGTCGCCGGCGGCGGGCAGCCCGTTCACGGCGAGCGCAGTCGCGACGAGCTCCTGCTTGCGCAGGAGCATCTGCGCATCGATGCCCGTTCCGCGGCCGCAGGTCTCCGTCGCGGGCAGGCCCGTGAGCGCCGAGAGGAGCGCGCTCGCGGCGGTCGTGTTGCCGATCCCGATCTCGCCCACGAGCAGCATGTCGCAGCGTGCGGCAAGGTCGGACGCAAGCTCGTAGCCGGTCTCCACGGCCTGCTGCAGCATCGCCGGCTCGAGCGCCGGGCCGACGCTCATGTCCGCGCTTCCCTCCGCGACGCGGCGGTCGAGAACTCCTCGCGGTCGCGGCCCGGCGAGGCCGACGTCCGCGACGACGAGCTCGGCTCCGAGCGCGCGCGCGAGCACGCCGATCGCCGTCTCTCCCCGCGCGGCGGCCGCCGCCACCTGCGCCGAGACGCTGCTCGGGTAGAGGCTCACCCCGCGGGCGGCGATGCCGTGGTCGGCCGCGAGCACGAGCACTCCCGCCCGCGGCGTGGCAGGAGGCGGCGCGCCGGTCACGAGCCCGAACTGCTCGGCGAGCGTCTCGAGCGCCCCGAGGCTGCCGGTCGGCTTCACGAGGTCGTCCGAGGCGTCTCGCACCCGCAGCGCCGCTACCGGATCGCCCGGTCGCACAGCTGACGCGAGCCTGCGCCACCATTCCGGGAGCGCGGCCGGCTCGCTCTCCGGTCCGTCCGTGCGACGAGCGGGCGCGCGCCGCGTGTCGAGGGAGCGGCCCCAGCGCTCGACGAACACGAGTTCGTCGAGCGGGAGGCGCCTGCCCCAGCCCGCCGCCTCGAGGCCGGGCCGCACCGGTCGCTCGTCGGGGTAGCCGACACAGAGCCAGGCGACAGGGACGACGCGGGCGGGGAGGCCGAGCAGATCCTGCACGTCCTCGGCGCGGTAGAAGGAGACCCAGCCGACGCCGACCCCCTCGGCGCGCGCCGCGAGCCAGAGGTTCTCGATCGCGAGGCAGGTCGAGTAGATGTCCGCGTCGCGGATCGTGTGCCGGCCCAGCACCTCCTCGTCGTCTGCGCCGCGGTCGCAGCAGACGCAGAGGCTCAGCGGGGCCTCGCGGATGCCTTCGAGCTTGAGGGCGAGGAACTCCCGCGCGCGCCCGTCGAAGCTCTCTCCCTGCCGCAGCCTCTCCCGCAGGGCGATCGCCTGCATCGCGGCCCTCGTCTCCTCGCTGCGGACGACGACGAACCGCCACGGCTGCATCAGTCCGACCGACGGCGCCTGGTGGGCAGCCTCGAGGAGACGGAGCAGCAGCTCGTCGGGCAGCGGGTCGGGCCGGAAGCGGCGGATGTCGCGCCGCTCGGCGATCGCCCGCCAGACTGCCGCGCGCTCGGGATCGGAGAACCGCCAACCGGTCGGGTCGTCGGCGCGCTCCCGCGCGCGCGAGTCGTCGAAGCCGTCCGGAAGCGACGGCCGCGCGATCCGATCGCGAGACGCGCTCACAGGCGCTCCGCGTGCGGGCGCTTGCGGGCGGGGCTCCGTACTCCCTGCACCATCAGCACAGGCATCCTCTGCCGGCCAGGGCTACGGCGATCCTGCCTCGAGCCAAGAAAAATCCTCCGTTTCGGGAGGATCGGGGAGAGCCCGGCAGCTTCACCGCTGCACGAACCGCCCTTCCTCCGAGGGTCGTGTCCGTCGACATGGCTCAGGCGGCCTGGCTCATCCCCCGAAGGGGCATCACAGTTGCGGGACAGCGCCGGAATCGCACCGGGCTTCGCTGAGTTCCATGTCGCCCGGAGGTCTTCCGGGCAAAGCGAGTATACGGCGTGCGGGTGGACGGCAGCGGCGGTGGGGATCGAGCTGTGCCCGATCCCCACCGCCGATGCAGGGGAGAGGATTCGAACCTCTGAAGGCTGAGCCAGCGGGTTTACAGCCCGCCCCCTTTGGCCACTCGGGAACCCCTGCGAGCGAGCCGGCATTGTAGCCGCCTCTCCGCGGCCGGACGCGGGTGGGCGGCAGCTTCGGCCCCTCGCCGTAGAATCGCGGCGTGGAGCGGCACGACGTCCTCGTCGTCGGCGCGGGCCCGGCCGGATCGGCCACGGCGATCCACCTCGCCCGCGCCGGCGCGCGCGTGCTGCTCGCCGACCGCGCCCGCTTCCCGCGCGACAAGCCGTGCGGCGGCGGCCTCACCGGGCGGGCGCTGCGCCAGGCGCCGTGCGACGTCTCGGCCGTGGTCGAGCACGTCGTCGACCGCTTCGAGCTGCGCCTGCGCTTCGGACGCTCGTTCACCCGCGCGAGCGAGTCGCCGCTGATCCTGATGACCCGGCGGCGCCGCCTCGACGCCTACCTCGCCGAGCAGGCCCAGGCCGCGGGCGCCGACTTCCGCGACGGGTCGCGGGTCGACGACGTCGAAATCGGCCGCGACGGCGTCTCGGCCACCGTCGGCGGCGTACGTGTCCACGCGGGCGCGATCGTCGGCGCAGACGGGGCGAACGGCGTCGTCGTACGCTCTGCCGGTCTCGCCGGCGGCATCGAGCACGGCGTCGCGCTCGAGGGAAACGTCGCCTGGGAGGCGCTGCCCCGCGAGCGCTACGAACGGACTGCCGTCGTCGAGCTCGGCCAGCCGGCCGGCGGGTACGGCTGGGTGTTCCCCAAGGGCGACCACGCGAACCTCGGCGTCGGCGGCTGGGGGAGCGAGGGCCCGCTGCTGCGCGACCATCTCGCCCGCCTCGCCCGGGCGCACGGCGTCGCCCCGGCGGCGCTCGCCGAGGTGCGCGGCCACCGGCTCCCCATGCGCCGCCCCGGCCGGGCGACGCCGGCGGCGGATCGCGTCCTCCTCGTCGGGGACGCCGCCGGGCTCGTCGACCCGCTCTCCGGCGACGGCATGTACGAGGCGTTCACCTCGGCGCGCCTTGCGGCGGAGGCGATCCTCGCGGAGGCGATCGGCGACTACCCGCGAGCGCTCGCCGCCGCGCTCGACCACCATGCCGGCGCCTCCTGGGCCGCCAAGCGCGCTCTCGACCGCAGTCCGGCGCTCTGCTTCTGGGCCGCCCGTTCACCCGGGGTCTTCGGCGTCGTCGCCGGGCTGCTGCGCGGAGACGTCGGCCATCCCGACGAGGCCCGCGGCCTCGCCCGGGCGCCGCTGCGGCTGATCGCCCGCAGGGCGCGCGCGTAGAGCCCACGGCGCTCTAAAGCAATCGAGGCTCGCTGCCGATGCAGAGTCGGCCGTGATCGATCTCATCGCCCTCCTTCGGCGCGCCGTCGACGGCGGCGCCAGCGACGTCCACCTCAAGCTCGGCCAGCCGCCGGTCGTCAGGCTCGACGGCGACCTCGAGCAGATGCACGACGTGCCCGCTCTGACGGAGTCCGACCTCGAGGACGTGCTCGATGCCGTCACGCAGATCGCGCCCCGGCGCCGCGAGCTGTTCGAGGAGACCGGCGACCTCGACATCGCGTTCGCGCACCCGACGCTCCCGCGCTTCCGCGTCAACGGCTTCCGGCAGCGCGGCGCCGTCTCGTTCGCCTTCCGGGCGATCCCGAGCGAGATCCCCGACTTCGCGGCGCTCGGCCTGCCGCCGGGCGTCTCCCGCCTCGCCGAGGAGCGGCGCGGCCTCGTGCTCGTCACCGGCGCCACCGGCTCCGGCAAGACGACGACGCTCGCGTCCATGCTCGACCACGTCAACCGCACCCGGCGCCAGCACATCGTCACGATCGAGGATCCGATCGAGATCCTGCACCCCGACCGCGGCTGCATCGTCAACCAGCGCGAGGTCGGCCTCGACACGGAGAGCTTCGAGCAGGCGCTGCGCCGTGTGCTGCGCCAGGACCCCGACGTCATCCTGATCGGCGAGCTGCGCGACACCGAGACCGCGCACACCGCCCTGCAGGCGGCCGAGTCCGGCCACCTCGTCTTCTCGACGCTGCACACGATCGACGCCGCCGAGACGGTCGGGCGCATGATCGAGCTCTTCCCGCCGGGCAAGCAGCAGCAGGTGCGCTCCATCCTCGCCGGCACGCTGCGCGGCGTCATCAGCCAGCGCCTGCTGGTGCGCGCCGACGGCGGGCGCGTGCCCGCCGTCGAGGTGATGGTGACGAACGCGCGCATCGCCGACCTCATCCGCGAGAACCGGCCCAACGAGATCTCCGACGCGATCGCCGCCGGCGAGTTCTTCCAGATGCAGACGTTCGCCCAGTCGCTGATCGACCTCGTGCTCGCAGGCGTCGTCGAGCCCGACGTCGCCGCGAACGCATCGACGAACCGGCACGACTTCCTCGTCGCGCTCGAGCGGGCCGAGAAGGACAAGCTGCAGAGGGAGCACGCCGCCGAGAACGGCGGCCGTGGCGAGAGCGCGCGCGATCGGGCCACGGCCGTGCAGCGCTTCGGATCCGGGCTCCGGTAGGCCCATATGGGTGCGGACATCCCCCGGAAGGGGGTTTCCGGCAATCGTGTCGCCTCCGATCGTGAGCCCGTGGGCACGACATCGACGCGATGCGCGCACCTCCGCGCAGGCGGTCGGCGCCGTCCGCTTGCCCGCGAGCACGGCTTCACGCTGATCGAGACGGTGCTCGCGATGGCGATCTTCGTCGGCGTCGCGACGTCGCTCGCGGGCGTGCTCACGTCCTCGATCGCTGCCCACACGGTGTCGCGCGAGCGTACGGTCGCCGAACAGATCGCAAACGACCAGGTCGAGTCGATCCGTCGGCTGCCCTACGACGACGTCGGCACCGTCGGCGGGAACCCGCCCGGAACGGTGGCGGCGTCGAGGACGGTGACGCAAGACGGGCTCACGGCCACGGTCTCGACGCAGATCTCGTACGTGAACGACCCGATCCCGACGAGCTACGCGACGGGCGCGAACTACAAGAGGGTGACGGTCACGGTCACTCGCGCGCGTGACGGGAAGCAGTTGACGCGCGTCGTCACGAACATCGCGCCGCCCGCCCGCGCGCCCTACGGCGGCATCAACAACGCGATCGTCAACGTGCAGGTGCTCGACTACGCCCTGCTGACTCCCGTGCCCGGGGCTTCGGTCACGATCGCCAACGGCCCCAGCCCCTCCCGCACGGACGTCACCGACTCGAGCGGCACGGTCTCGTTCGCGGCGCTGACGCCGAACCCGCTCACCGGCCCGACCGCGTACTACGACCTCACCGTCAGCGACACGGGCTACGTGACGTTCCCCGGGGACGTGCCGCCGGCGGCGGCCGCCCACCTGCAGCTCTCGCCGAGCCAGACGGTGAGCACGGCGATCAGGATCTTCAAGCCGGTCTCGATCATCCTGCAGATGGTCAACGCGAACGGCAGCCCGTATACCGGTACGGCGACCGTCAAGGTGACGTCCGGCCTCACCGGTGTCACCGAGACGATCGTCGTCACCGGCGGCTCGGCGACGCTCACGGAGCTCGGGGGAGATCCGATCGTCCCCGGCGTCACCTACACCGTCAAGGGGCTCAAGGCCAACGGCCAGTGCGCCGATCCGGCTCCGCGCTACGTCCCGGACAACTATCCGACGGACCTCACCACGACGTTCGTGCTCACCTGGGGGGCCTGCCCGTCCGGCACGCTCGCCGTGAACGTGAAGCAGCTCGGCCTCAACGTGCCCGCTGCCACGGTCGACGTCACGGGCGGCCCCAACGGCGTCTCCCTGTCGGGCACGACCGATTCGAATGGCGACGTCTCGTTCGCCGCCCCCGAGGGGGCCGGCTACACGGTGACGGCGACCAAGGGCAGCGCGACCGCGAGCACGACGGCGTCGGTGACCGCCGGCACGACCACCAACGTGACCGTCACGCTGCCGCCGCCACCGACCGGCACGATCGTCGCGACCGTCAACTGGGACACGCCGCTCGCGAGCTGCGCGAACTGCGTCACGCTCAGCGGCGGTCCGAACGGGATCTCCGTCACCGGGTCGACCGACGGCTCCGGCCAGGTGACGTTCCTGAACGTCCCCGTCGGCTCCGGCTACACGATCACGGCGACGAAGAACGGCGTCAGCGGCTCGTCGACCGCGTCCGTCGCGGCGAACGCGACGACGAACGTCGTCGTTGCGCTCCCGACGGGAACGCTCGACGCGACCGTCACCTACGGCGGAGTGCTTGCGGCGAGCGGCGCCACGATCACGGTCAGCGGTGGCCCGAACGCGGTCTCCGTGTCCGGCACGACCAACGCGAGCGGCGTCTTCAGCGACACCCTCCCGGCGGGCACGACGGCCTCCTACACGATCACCGCCACGAAGGCCGGCCAGAGCGTCTCCGGCACGTTCACCCTGCCGGCGAACGGATCCACGGCGGCGCTCACGCTCAACCTGCCCGTCGGCACGGTCAACGCGACCGTGCGCTGGGGCTCGGCCGGGCCGTTCTCGAACGGCGCCGCGATCACCGTCAGCGGCGGCCCCGTCGGCGGCACCGTCGCCAGCGGCAGCACGAACGCGAGCGGCTCCTACAGCAACACGAGCCTGCCGGCGGGCACGGGCACCTACACGATCCAGGCGACGAAGGGCGCGGCCGGCGCCTCGACGACGTTCACGATTCCGTCGAGCGGATCGACCGCGACCGTGACGCTGACGCTGCCGGTGCGCGCGACCGTCCTCTTCACCGTCAAGAACAACAAGGGCACGAATGTCGGCGCCGGCGTTCCCGTGACGATGACGGGCGGCCCGGAGGGGCTGAGCTACAGCGGCACCACGAACGCGAGCGGCCAGGTCTCCTTCACGAACGTCCCGGCCGCGTCGGACACGTACGTCGCCAAGGCCTGGAACTGCGCCTCGACCGCGGGCAAGAGCAGGACGAACACGATCACGGTCACCTCGGGAACGACCACGCAGAGCTTCACCCTCCAGTACAACAGCAACACGTGCCCGCCGTGAGCAGCCGCCTCCTCACCAGGCTGCGCGGCGAGACCGCCTTCACGCTGACCGAGATGCTCGTCGTGCTCGCGATCATCGGGCTGCTCGTCGGGTCGTTCTCCGCGCTGCTCAGCACCACCATCCGGCACAGCACGGAGATCCAGGAGCAGGACGTGACGCAGACCGAGCTGCGGGCGGCGATCGACCGGCTCGCCGCCGAGGTGCGGCAGGCGTATTCGGGCGACGGCGCGACGGCGCCGATCGAGGTCGCGACGGGGACGGCGCTCCAGTTCCTCTCTCCCGACCGCGCGCAGCCGTTCCACCTGCGCCGCATCGCCTACAGGGTCGGCAGCGGCCGCCTCGAGCGGGCGATGGCGACGAGCAGCGACACCGACGGCGCCCCGTGGATCTTCCCCGCGCTCGGCGCCTACGGCCTCGTCGTCGACTCGATCACGAACGCGAGCCCGTTCACCTATCTCGACGCCGCGAACGCCCCCACCACCGTCGCAGCGAACGTGCGCACGGTGCGGATCAGCTTCACCGTCGCCACCAAGGCCTCGCCCGGGCGGCAGTACACGTACTCGACGAGCGTGAGCCTGAGGTCTGCGCCATGAGAATCGCGAAGCTGCTGCGCCGTGAGGAAGGGGTCGCGATGGTGCTCGTCGTGCTGCTGACCTCGGTGCTCGCGCTGCTCAGCGTCACGCTCGTCGACATCGTGGGGAGCGAATCCGACCGGAGCGCGCACGCGGTCTGGAGCAGCGCCTCGTTCCAGGCGGCGGAGGCCGGGCTGGACGACTACCTCGCGAAGCTCGTCGACGATCGCGCCTACTACCTGCACATGGTCCACGCGGGCGAGTCGACGCGCCGCCCGCCGGCCGGCGCCGACGTGACCGCGGGCTCGACCTGGACCTACAGCAACAGCTGGACGTACCCGAACGGCAAGGACACGTGGAAGCAGCTTCCCAACGGCTACGAGTACAACCTGCAGATCGTGTCGCCGAGCGCCGGCTCGGAGGAAGTGCAGATCTTCGCGACCGGAAGGAAGACGGGCAGCACGACCGACATGCGGTCGCTCGAGGCGCGTATCCGCCCCTCGTCGATCGCCGACTTCCAGATGCTCGCGAACAGCGACATCACGTACGGCTCGTCCGCGTCGACGTTCGGGAAGATCTACGCGGGCATCGACGCCAACGGCGTCAAGCACAACGTCACGCACTACGGCGTCGCGCACGCGAACGTCTACGCCGAGGGCAACGTGTACGGGCCGCCGACCCTTCAGGACGGAGCGAAGACCTACGGCCGGTCGACGATCCGGACGCAGATCAAGAACCCGATCAACTTCCAGAGCTTCCTCGCGTCGCTCGTCGACATCGAGAGAGCCGCGGGCCTGTCGTCGCGCTCGTGGAACGACGCCTCCGTCGACGCCTGGCGCGTGACGTTCCTCTCCGACGGCACCTTCAACCTGCAGCGCTGCACGCGCGTGGGCTCGAAACACGTCGCGGCCGTGCAGCCGACGTGCGGCACGGCGACGAACTACACCGTCCCGGCCAACGGCGCGATGTACTTCGCCCAGACGGTGATCGTGCAGGGACAGGTGAAGGGACGCGTCACCGTCGCCTCGAACGACGAGCTCGTCGTCGCGAACGACATCGGGCCCGTAACGCCCGGAACGGACGTGGTCGGCCTGATCGCCTCCAACGACATGATCATCGCCGAATGGGCCCCGACGAACCTGAGCTGGCGGGCCGGAACGCTGGCGCAGAACGGGCAGTGGCGCTCCTGGAGCGGCTCGGGCAGCCACAACGGCACGATGACGTTCACGGGCTCCACCGCGACGAACAAGGGCGGCTACATGAGCATGTTCACGACGCGTGTCTACAACTACGACGACACGCTGCTCTACCTTCCGCCGCCGTGGTTCCCCTCGATCGACGACGCCTACACGGTCGACTTCTTCCGCGAGATCAAGCCGTAGCGGCGTCCCCTCGCGCGAGCCCGCTCAACCGCAGGGACCGGACTGCCGATACCACGGGTGTGAACGTCGCCCTCGCCGCTCTCGTGCTGCCGCCGGCCCTCGCCTTCGGCAGCTTCGCCAACGTCGTCGCCGCACGGGTGCCGCTGCGCCGCTCCGTGTCGAAGCCGCGCTCGAGCTGCACGGCGTGCGGCACGCCGATCGTCGCCCGCGACAACATCCCGATCGTCTCGTACCTGCTCCTCCGCGGTCGCTGCCGTAGCTGCCATGCCCGCATCTCTCCTCTCTACCCGGCAGTCGAGGCGCTAACGGCCGGGCTCGTCGCCGCCGGCGTGCTCGTCTACGGGCCGACGGCGTACGCGGCGCTCGCGTCGTTCTTTCTGGTCGTCCTCGTCACACTCTCGGCCGCCGACCTCCGCTACCGCCTCGTCCCGAACCGGATCGTGATCCCGGCCGCCGCGATCGCCCTCGTCGCCCACACGGCGATCGACCCGAGCGTGGAGTGGCTGGCCGCGGCGCTCGGCGCGTCCGGCTTCCTCCTCGTCGCCGCTCTCGTCCACCCGCAGGGGCTCGGCATGGGCGACGTCAAGCTCGCGCTGCTGCTCGGTGCGATGCTCGGCCGGAACGTCACGGTCGCGTTGATGGCGGGCTTCCTCGCGGCTCTCGTGCCGTCCCTCGTCCTGCTCGCGCGGCACGGGTCCGGGGCGCGCAGGATGGCGATCCCGCTCGTCCCCTTCCTCGCGCTCGGAGCGGTGGCGGCGCTCTTCTGGGGCGACGCGCTCCTCGATGCGTATCTCGGCCTCGGCGGCGGCTAGGTCGTGAGCTTCGAGCCGGCAGGGCCGCTGCGTAGGTTCACCGACCGCGGCCGGCGCGCCGGGACGCCGCAGGCCGCATTCGACCGCGCGCGAGGCTTCGAGACGCTCGCAGATCTCGTCGCCGATCTCGTCGCGGCCACCGAGCTGATTCCGCGCGACCGCCTCGCGGCCGTGCGCGGCCGCGCGGGCGCGGGATCGCTCGCGGAGGCGCTTCAGGCCGAGGGCCTGGCACAGCCGGATGGCATCGCGCGCTCGCTCGCGCGCCGATTCGGCCTGCCGTTCATCGACCTCGCGGAGGATCGCGTCTCGCCGAGCGCCGCGGATCTGATACCGCTCAAGACGCTGCAGCGCGTCGTCGCCGTCCCGCTCTCGCGCACCGGCGAGCGCATGCGGGTCGCCGTCGCTGACCCGGGCAACATCCAGGGCATCGACGAGCTGCGGCTCGCGACGCGCTACCAGCTCGAGATCGGCGTCGCGAGCCGGGACGACATCCTCGTCGAGCTCGAGCGCATCGCCCGCCGGTCGGAAGTGCTCGAGACCCAGTCCGCGATGGACGACTTCGAGGTGGTCGAGGACGACGACGACCTCGAGGTCGACGACGGCGTCTCCGACGCGCCGCTCGTGCGTCTCGTCAACTCGATCGTCATGCAGGCGGCGGTCGACGGCGCGAGCGACATCCACTTCGAGCCGCAGGAGGACGCGTTGCTCGTGCGCGTGCGCATCGACGGCGTGCTCACGGAGGCGCAGCGCATCCCGAAGCGGATGGCCAACGGCGTCACCACGCGACTGAAGGTGCTCGCCAAGCTCGACATCGCCGAGCGCCGCAAGCCGCAGGACGGCCGCATCTCCCTCAACGCGCGGGCCGTCGGGCGCATGCTCGACATCCGCGTCGCGGTGCTGCCGACCGTGGAGGGCGAGCAGGTCGTCATGCGTCTCATCGACAAGTCGCGCAAGACGCCGACGCTCGAGTCGCTCGGCCTCTCCGAGGCGATGCGCGGGAAGCTGAGCGAGATCATCCGCCGGCCGACCGGCGCGCTGCTCGTCACGGGCCCGACCGGCTCGGGCAAGTCGACGACGCTCTATGCGGCGCTCGCGGAGATCAACCGGCCCGAGATCAACATCATCACGGTCGAGGACCCGGTCGAGTACCGGCTGCACGGCGTCAACCAGGTGCAGATCAACGTGAAGGCCGACATGACGTTCGCGGCGGCGCTGCGCTCCATCCTTCGCTCCGATCCCGACGTGATCATGGTAGGCGAGATTCGCGATGCCGAGACGGCCAAGATGGCGATCGAGTCGGCGCTGACCGGCCACTTCGTGCTCTCGACGCTGCACACGAACGATGCGCCCGGCGCGCTGACGCGCCTCAACGAGATGGGCGTGGAGCCGTTTCTGACCGGCTCCGCCGTGTCCGCGGTGCTCGCGCAGCGGCTCGCGCGCAGGCTGTGCGCGAACTGCTGCGAGATGTACGCGCCGACCGCCGAGGAGCTGATGGCGGCGCGCATCTCGCCCGACATGGCCGCCGCGCGCGAGGGCATGGTGCTGTATCGCAAGGCCGGCTGCCCACGCTGCAACCGCACCGGCTACAAGGGCCGCGTCGGGATCTTCCAGCTGCTCGTGATGGACGACCAGCTCGAGGCGCTCGCGTCGCAGAACGCCCATCGCGAGGAGATCGAGCGGGCCGCGGCCGCGGCCGGTATGCGCTCGCTGTGGGACGACGGCATCGCAAAGGCAGCGGCCGGCCTCACGTCGCTGGAAGAGCTGGCGCGCGTCGTCGCCACCTTCTGAGAGAGCCTCAGGCGACGGTGCAGTTCAGGTACTCGAGCGCCGTCAGCGCCTCGTCGGCGAAGCGGCGTGCCTGGTCGGGCGAGGTGAAGGTGATCGGCCGCGCGACCGGCATGTCCGTGGGGCGGCTGCCGACCGGGTAGACCTCCGTCTCGACGGTCACGCCCCCCGGGGACTGCACGGCGCGCAGATGCGCGACGACCCGGCCATCGCGCCGCACCTCGTAGTCGAAGAGCGCGTGGGCGGAGTCGACCGGGATCGGCTCCGCCCGCGGTGGGTCGAGGGGGCCTGTGCTCAACGGCGGCGGGCGCCGGCGTCGTGCGCGGCCTGCGCGACGATCGTGCTGTCGACCGTGCCCTCGATGCGGGTCAGGACCCTGCCCGGCCGTCGTACGACGAGCAGGGTGGGGGGGGAGACGGGGCCGACGAACGAGGCGAGCTGCCGTGCCTTGCGGTCGTCGACGACGTTCATCGCCACGAACCCGGCGCCTGCCGTGCGTGCGCCGGCGCGTGCCTGGGCGACCGCGGCGCGGTCCGCCTGCGCGGGGCCGGCGTAGAGGGAGACGACGACCACTTTCGAGGTGCGGAGCGCCCTGGCGACGGGCTGCGGCAGTCCCGGCAGGAGGACGACCTTCGGCGTCGTCGGCTCTGTAGCCGGCCGGGTCGTCGCAGGGAGCGCCGGCCTGATGGTGGTCACGACCCGAGTGGCCGTAGGAGAGGAGCCGGCAGAGCCGGCGCCGATGACACCGGCGCGCGACGCCATCAGCGCAGAGACGGCGAGCAGTCCTGCGAGCCCGACGATTGCCAGGATGCGCGCTTGCGGTGTGAGGTGGAACGTCATGCTCGGGCTATCGGCAGATTCGCCTGTCGACTTTACGGCTGCCTGGTGATGAGCTGCGGCCTTTCGGCAAGGACGGAGACGGCGCGGTTGCCACGGATCCACGCACGCCCCGAGGTGATCGTGACGGTGACGGGCGCGCGCGTCGCACGCACCGGCACGTCGACCGTCACGCTCCGTCCGGGTAGTACGGCGACCGTCTGCGTTTCGGCTGGGGCGGAAACGGTGAGCGTCATCGATGGTGCTTCGTCGGGGAGGCGGAGCCTGAGCCGAAGCGTCGCCCGGCGAGAGCCGTCCGCCCCTGGCCAGATCGTGATCGCCGAACCGCGCCCGAGCCAGCCGTCGAGGTAGCGTCCCTCCTGGATGAGCGCGATACGCGGGTGTGGAGAGGAGCCCCACAGCGTGCTGGCCTTCGCTCGCACGATCAGCGGCGCATCCTCGATCTCGACCACCGAATAGTATTCCTCGATGAGCAGCGGGCGTCCCATGGGCGCACCCTCCTCGAGAAGCGCTCCGGTAGCGCTGTCGATGTTGGCCTGCGCCGTCCCGAACGCGTCAATCGGCTGCGCTCCCGGGAGAAGCACGACTCGGTCGAGCGAGCGATTCCAGAAGAGGTGCTCCGACACCACCGGCGCGAACGATCCGGGCGCCAGCAGGACATCTGCTTTGCCGAGTGCCGCCTCGTCGACCCACGACGGTGAGGCGGGGACGAAGAGCCGGCGCACCGTGTCGGACGACTGGATGTCGTTCAGAGTCGAGGCGATCGCGATCGTCGCCGAAGTGGCGATCGACGCGATGAGGACGGCTGGGGTGCCGACGCGTGGGCGCAGTGCTCCGACCGTAGCCAGTCCGGCGAGAGCGAGCGCCGATAGCGCGACGATGAGCGATCCCTCGCCTGTCCCGACCCACTGCTCGATCTGGAAGACCCCCGAGAGGAACGGTGAGTCCTGCTTGCCCGACGCGGCTGCATAGCCCGACAGCGGCACGCGCATCGACAGCACGGCTAGCCCCGTGGCGATCGCCACAACGACGTACCGGACGTGCGCAAGCCGCCGGGCACCTATGGAGAAGGCGATCGGCGCGAGAGGCATGAGGCCGATCAGGTAGCGCTCCTGGAAACGCGGTGAGCCGTTGGTTGCGTACAGGGCCGCCTCTGCGAGGAGGCCGAATCCGACGAGGACGGTCATCGCTGCGAACGCCCGCTCCGCGCGGTCGTGCGGCCGCGCGAGTCCCGCTCCGAGGCCGACGACCGCTCCGGGAACGAGCGCCCAGCCGACGGCGTAGGCGAACAGCATGGCGTCGACCGCTACCCAGCGGACGGCGCTCGCGGGATCGAGGGAAAACTCGAGGATCCCGCTGTAGTAGCCGAGGGCACCTGACGGTCCGACGACCACGACAGCGAGGACGGCCGGTACGCCCACGAAGAGGTATGTCGCGCCGAACGCGCGGAGCGCCTCGCGCAAGCGGCCGTTCGACACGATCAGGGTGGCGGCGAGGAACGCAGCGAGGATGACGACGTACTGCACGCGTGCGAACGTCGCGAGCCCGGCAGCCGCCAGGAACAGCGCCTGCGAGCGTCGGGTCGGCCGGTCCAGCGCTGTGACGCCCACGGCGACGGCGGCCGTGGCCAGCGTGAAGCCGAGAGAGTCAGCGGTCAGATAGCTCGAGAAGACGAGCGCGGGAAGCGTGACCGCGGCAGCGGCCGATGCGAGCGCCTGCCACGTGGGCAGCCCGAGGCGACGCGCGAGGAGGTAGACGGGGAGCGCCACGAGCGACATCTCGACCGCGTGCAGTGCCTGTGTCAGGCGGTAGGCGGTCTCGGTGCTCTGCAGCAGCCAGAGAGGCGCGTCGACGAGCGGCTCGAGGAGGGCCGGGAAGTGGACGGTCTCGCCGCGGATCGAGAGCTCGCCATGGCCGATCGAGCGTGCAAGTGACGTGTAGATGTACTCGTCGGGGAAGTAGCGCGGCGTGGAACGTGTCACGGCGAGGATCCCGCGCACGAGCGCGCTCAGGGCGACGATCGCGGCTAGCCATCCCCACGTGGGCACGACGCGGGCGCGCGCGACGAGCGACGTCGCCGCTTGAGACGACGCCGCAGGTCTCACGTGTGAGAGGTAAGCGGGGATCTCGGGCATCGTCGTTCGTTGGTGTCGGGTAGGACTGTCCCCGGATGTGGAGCTACGGACTTGAACGCGCGGGGCGCGGCTCCTGCCGCGCCCCGCGCAGATCGGCTTCTGTCGTTGCAGGGCTAGCAGGCGCCGCTGACGATGTCGGCGCCCGGACCGGCCTTCTTGTAGGTGAAACTGCCGGACACGGCGTCGATGCAGTACGTCGACGCGGTCGCTCCCTTGACGGTGTTGAGCTTGATGCCGGCGTCGTACGAGGCCTTGAGCTTGGCGATCGTGGCCCCGACATACGTTGCGTTGTCGGCGTAGAACGCCTCGAGCGACGGGGTCGCGGCTCGGACGTTGGCCTGCGCCGCCGACTTGTTGGCGCGATCCTTGAAGCCGAGATACGACGGCACGGCGATGGCGAGCAGGATGCCGATGATGACGAGCACGATGAGGAGCTCGATGAGCGTGAAGCCCGACTGCTCCTTTGCAAGCCGCCTCTGCAGCTTGGTGACGATCGAGAACATGCAGTGCTCCTTCCGAAGGTGCAGGGGTGGAACCGACAAGGGGGGGTATCGGGGCGCGTCCCCGGCGGCTGAATCCCCAAACGGGTGATTCGCGGGTGACGGCATCCCCTGCAGTGGGTGATCTCTCTCCTTCCCTCCCCAGGTGCGTAGCAGCGACGAGGGCCCCGTTCCGGCACGTGCAGCGGAACCGAAATGGCGCTCAAGCCGCGGCGTCCCCCTGCCGATAGGTGCACCCGTGGAGCTCTCCGGGCACACCCACGCCGCCCCTCTCTCGGTCGACGCGCTGCTCGAGCGCACCGTCGCGCTGGGCGCTTCCGACCTGCACCTGACGGCAGGCTTGCCGCCGGCTGTGCGGCTCCACGGTCGCATCGAGATGCTGAGCGAGTTCGCCGATCTCACCCCCGAGGCCATCCGCGAGCTCCTCTACCGCATCACCACGACCGAGCAGCAGAAGCAGCTCGAGCTCAAACGCCAGCTCGACTTCGCCCACGGCATCCGCGGCCTTGCCCGCTTCCGCGTCAATGTGTACTACCAGCGCACGAGCCTCGCGGCCGCCTTCCGCACCATTCCCGTGGACATCCGTTCGCTCGAGGAGCTCGGTCTGCCGTCGAGCCTGCACGAGCTCGCGAACAAGCCGCGCGGGCTCGTGCTCGTCACCGGTCCTACGGGGTCCGGCAAGTCGACGACGCTCGCCTCGATCATCGACGAGATCAACCGCACGCGCAGTGACCACATCATCACGATCGAGGACCCGATCGAGTTCCTGCACCGCCACAAGCGCTGCATCGTCAACCAGCGCGAGGTCGGCGAGGACGCGACAGGGTTCGCCGACGCGCTGCGCGGCGCGTTGCGCCAGGACCCCGACGTCATCCTCCTCGGCGAGATGCGCGACCTGGAGACCATCTCGACCGCGTTGACCGCGGCCGAGACCGGCCACCTCGTATTCGCCACGCTGCACACGCAGAGCGCGCCGAGCACGATCGACCGCATCATCGACGTGTTCCCGGCCACCCAGCAGGATCAGGTGCGCATGCAGCTCGCCAGCACGCTGCAGGGCATCGTCACCCAGACGCTGCTTCCGACGGTCGACGGCAGCGGCCGTGCGTGTGCGCTCGAGATCCTCTTCCTCGATGACGCGATCCGCAACCTGATCCGCCAGGGCAAGATCGAGCAGGTCTACTCGTACATGCAGACCGGCACGCGCCGCGGCATGCAGACGATGGAGCAGTCGCTCACCGAGCTCGTGCAGTCGAACCGCATCTCCGTGCAAGAGGCCGTCGGCCGCTCGAGCCGCCCCGAAGCACTCGTGTCGGCGCTCGAGCGCGCCGGCGTCCCCATTCCCGCCCTGCCCAGCGACGGCGCACCCGCCGCCATGCCCGGACTGGGCGCGGCGCTGCGGGTGGCCGGGAGCTGAGCCCGTCCATGATCTGGAACCCCCGCAACGTCCTCTCCGGCCGCGACGATGCCGCCGTTCCCTCGTCCGGCCCCGCGCCGGGCTTCGACCCGCATCGCACCGGCGACCCGGTCGAGCCAGGCTCGACCCGCCCCTCGATCGGCTTCGGCGACACGCGTGCGCTCCCCGCTCCCGGTGAGTCGCGCCGCAGGCCGATCGGCTTCGCACCCTCCGAGCAGGACGTCGACCACGAGCCGCGCTTTCGCACGGAGCTCTCGTTCAAGCGCCACGGGGGCGTGCCGCGTGCAGACACGACGCCGCGGATATCGGCCGGCGGCGGCGAGGAAGCGCCGGCTCCGTGGCAGACGGCCGGATCGGCCGAGCACGACGACGCCGAGCGGGCGGGCATCGCCGAGCCCGAGGCCGCGGTGGCCGCGGAGAAGGTGCCGTTCTACAAGCGGGAGCTCAGCTTCCGGCGCCGACGTGGCGCTCCCGATGTCGGGGCCGGTGCGGCCGCCGCCGGGGAGCCTGTGGTCGGGGAGCCTGTGGTCGGCGCTGGTGCCGATGAGAGCGCGGCGGACGAGGTCGCGGCCAGGCGAGCAGGACGGTTCGCCCGCGGCGGGTGGGGCGCCCGAGCCGTTTCCAGGCGCCGGTCGGGCCGTGGCAGCAGGAGCGGCAGGGGCCGCCGGGTCGTCGGCGTCAAGATCGGCGCCTCGCAGCTCGCCGCGGCCGTCGTCGTCGACACGGACGGCGGCCCGGAGCTCGTCGAGCTCGCGCGGCGGCCGCTCGCAGACGGCGTCGTCGTCGACGGCGAGGTGCGCGACGGGGATGCGCTCGCGAACGCGCTGAGGGCCTTCTTCGACGAGGAGGGCCTGCCGAAGAAGGACGTCCGCATCGGCATCTCGAGCAACCGCATCGGTGTGCGCACCTTCGACATCGCCGGCATCGACGACGACGCGCGCTTCGACAACGCCGTCCGCTTCCGGGCGCACGAGGTGCTCCCGGTCGCCGTGCACGAGTCGGTGCTGGACTACCGCGTGCTCGAGGAGCGCAGCAACGAGGCGGGCGAGTCCACTCGCCGCGTGCTGCTCGTCGTTGCCCCACGCGACCAGATCGAGCCGTACGTGGAGGTCGCCGGGCGCGCCGGCATCAAGCTCGCGGGCATCGACCTGGAGGCGCTCGGCCTGCTGCGCGCCTTCGTCGATCCGAGGCCCTTCTCCGTCCGCGCCGTCGACGACACGGCCACGGTGGTCGTCGCGATCGGCCACGAGTCGTCGACGCTGCTCGTCGCCGGCGCCGGCACCTGCGAGTTCACGCGGGTGTTCGACTGGGGCGGTGGCGCGCTGCAAGAGGCGATCGCGACCGCGCTCGAGGTGCATCCGGCCGAGGCCGCCACGATCCTGCGCCATCTCTCGCTCAGCGGCCCCGGCCGCCAGCTCGACGGGCTCGACGAGGTGGCGCGCGCCAGAGCGGTCGACGCCGTGCGGCTGCGGCTGACCCCGTTCGCGCGCGAGCTCGTCAGTTCCCTCCAGTTCTACCAGACCCAGCCCGAGTCGCTGGGCATCGGGGAGATCGTGATCACCGGCGGCACCTCGCACCTCGAGGGGCTCGGCGAGACGCTGCACCAGATGATCGGCGTCAACGTCCGGCTCGGCGACCCGCTCGGCCGCGTCGTCGCGGCCGGGTCGTTCGACCCGGCGATCGAGACCGCGATCGGGTCGATGGCGGTCCCGATCGGCCTCGCGATCGACGACATCTCGACGCGCAGCGTCAACCTGCTGCCGTCGGACGCGGTCAAGACGCGCAGCATGCGGTCGAGCCTGATCGCGCTCGCAGCGCCGGTCGCCGCCGCCGTCCCGCTCGTCGCGCTCGGCGTCCTCTACATGGGCGCCCACGGGGCGGTCGGCGACAGGCAGGCCGAGCTGGACGCGGTCGCCGCGCAGATCGCGGCCCTGCCGAAGCCGCAGGGGCCGGAGATCGACGCACGCGTGGTCGGCGACGAGGCCGCCCGCGCGACCGCGGTCGCCAACGTGCTCGGCGGCCGCCTCGCCTGGGACGCGATGTTCCGCGACATCTCCCGCGTCCTGCCCGGCAACGTGTGGCTGAAGTCGCTGTCGGCGAAGGAGCCGCAGCCGGTCGTGTCGGCCGACGGCAACACCACCGCCGCGACCGCGGCGACGGTCGGACAGCCGGAGGCGCCTCCGACCGACGTCACGATGGAGGGCTACACGTACTCGCAGCCCGATGTCGCCCGGCTGCTGGCGCGGCTCGCAACGCTCCCCTCGCTGTCGCGCGTCACCCTCACCTCGAGCCAGCGCGAGACGGTCGGCAAGAAGGACGTCGTCCGCTTCGTGATCGTCGCGGCTCTGACCAAGACCGGAGGTTCCCGATGAGCGGCCTGCTCGGCTCCCGCGAGCGCACGATCGGCGGCGCCGTCGCCGCCCTCCTGCTCGTCGTCGCGGCGGGGTGGTTCCTGCTCGTCGGCCCGCAGCGCTCGAAGGCCGCGCAGCTCGAGCGGCAGATCAGCGAGGCGCGCGGCGATCTCTCGCAGCGCCGCCTCGCGCTCGCCCGCCCGTCCGCGAACGTCAAGGTGAAGCCCGGAGACATCTATCGCCTCACGAAGGCACTGCCGAACTCCACCGACATGGCCGGCATCCTGCTGGACGTCGACCGGCTCGCGGGCCGGAACAGGCTCGAGTTCCGCTCGATCACGCCCTCGGGAGCGCAGATGGGCAGCGGCTTCGTGACCCAGCCGCTCGGCGTCATCGTCCAGGGACGGTTCGCCGACGTCTCGCGCTTCCTCGGCGACCTGCGCTCGCTCGTCGGCGTTCGCGAGGGGCGGCTCGACGCCCGCGGCCGGCTCTACTCGGTCGCCGGCGTCGACCTCGCTCAGCCGGATCTGGACAAGAAGTTCCCGATCGTGAAGGCGACGGTGACGATCAACGCGTACGTGTTCTCGACGTCCGCACCGGCCGCGACCCCCGACCACTCCACGACCAGCACGCCGTCCTCGAGCGGGACGGTTGCAGCAGGAGTGACGCCCTGATGGCCAGGAAGCAGATCGACCACGCCGCCGCCAAGGCGAAGAAGCAGAAGACGATGCTCGTCGTGATGGGCGTGGTGCTGCTCGGCCTCGGCGCGATCCAGGGCCCGAAGCTGTGGAAGCAGCTCAACCCGCCCGCGGCCGCTCCTGCGGCAGCGAGCGCGCCTCCGGTCGCGTCGGTCCCGGGCTCGCCGGCGTCGTCGACGGCACCGGCGAGCCCGGCCGCACCCGCGCAGGCCGGGACCGGCCCGCGCGCCGTGCTCGCCGGCGTCACGATCGTCGGCGCGGCCGCCCCCCGAGCCACGGAGGGGCAGCTGCGCTCGTTCAGCCTGTTCGAGGCGAAGGACCCGTTCGTGCAGCAGCAGAGCGACGTCAGCGCTGCCCCCGCCGCGACCCCGGCCCCCGCTCCGAGCGCGGGCGCGCCGGCCGGAGCCGGCGGCGACCTCAGCGGCGGCGTCACCGTCGCACCGGCGGGCTCCGCGCCGGCGACGCCTGCCCAGCCGGCCCTGACGAACGCGACCATCGTCATCAACGGTTCGCCACAGGCGCTCTCGCTCAGGGACACGTTCCCGAAGAGCGACCCCATGTTCGTCCTCGTCTCGCTCAAGAAGGGGACGGCGCGGATCGGCGTCGCCGGCGGGACGTTCGCCGGCGGCAAGACGATCGCGCTGAAGCTGGATAAGCAGGTGACGCTCGTGAACGACGCAACCGGCGCGCGCTACGCGGTGAAGCTCGTGTACCTTGGCGCGGCGCCGGAGAAGATCGAGAGCTTCACCGCCCCGGCGCCGAGCGCGGCGGCCGCCCCGACCTCCGTGCAGAAGTAGGGGAGCGAGCGATGCCCTCCTTCGCCTACAGCGCCATCAACGCCCAGGGGGCCGAGCTCACGGGCGAGATCCAGGCAGCCGACCTCTCGGCTGCGCGCGATGCCCTTCGCGGCAACGGGCTTCTCGCCCAGCGGGTCGAGGAGCTGAGGAGCCCGGCGCCGTCGTCGCGGAAGAGCCTGTTCGAGACCAGGAAGGTCAAGCCGAAGTCGCTGCAGGTGTTCTCGCGCCAGTTCGCGACCATGATCGAGGCGGGACTGTCCGTCGTGACGGCGCTCGTGATCCTCGAGCAGCAGACCGACGACAAGGCGCTCGCGGCCGTGATCGCCGACATCCGCGAGCAGGTGGAGACGGGCGCGTTGCTCTCCGAGGCGATGGCACGCCATACGACGGTGTTCAGCCGGCTCTACATCGCCATGGTGGAAGCGGGGGAGGCCGCGGGCGTGCTCGACACTGTGCTCGACCGCGTCGCGATCCAGATCGAGAAGGAGGAGCGGATCAAGCGCCGTGTCAAGGGCGCGATGATCTATCCGAGCGTCGTGCTCACGTTCGCGACCCTCGTGATGACGGGGATGCTGATGTTCCTCGTCCCCATCTTCGTCAAGATCTTCGACCAGCTCGGCGGCGAGCTGCCGACGCTGACGCAGTACGTGCTGTACGCGTCGAACGCGCTGCGCGGCTACTGGTTCGTCATCTTCCCCGTCGTCGGCCTCTCGCTCTGGAGCTTCTTCCGCTGGAAGAGGACAGAGCCCGGCCGGCAGGCGTGGGATCGCTTCAAGCTAAGGCTGCCCGCGCAGATCGGCAGCGTCGTGCGCAAGATCGCGATGGCGCGCTGGTCGCGCACGCTGTCGACGCTGATCGCGTCGGGCGTCGACATCATGCGCGCGCTCGAGATCACGGCGCAGACGTCCGGCAACTGGGTCGTCGAGGAGGAGACCGGGCACCTGCGGGCCCGCGTGCAGGAGGGCGCGTCGATCGCGCAGCCCCTGATCGACAGCGAGGTGTTCCCGCCCATGGTCGCGCAGATGGTGAAGATCGGCGAGGAAACGGGCGAGCTCGAGAAGATGCTCTCGAAGGTGGCGGACTTCTACGAGGACGAGGTCGACGCGTCGATCGCCGCGCTGACCTCGATCATCGAGCCGCTGATGATGGTCGGCGTCGGCGTCATGGTCGGCATCATCATCATCAGCATGTACCTGCCGATGTTCAAGATGCTCAGCCTGGTCAAGTAGCGAGGAGCTGGTTGAACGCTTGATTGCATCGGCCTGTCTCGAAAGATCCTGCTAATCGCTGGATTTTTCGAGCCGCCGCTTGCGGCCGATTGCAGTTGCATGGCTCCACCCAAGTTATTTGTCGCACAAGCGATCTCGGTCTTTGTCGGCGGGATCCTGGTATCGCCGCGAAGGGGAGTACCGTCTCGTCATCGCGGAGAGGCACGTAATCGGCACTTGCCGGGTCTGTGGCTGGTACGGCCGCCTGACCTTTGAGCATGTGCCACCCCAGTGTGCGTTCAACAATTCGCCGGCGCGTACGTACACGCTCGATCAGCGGATGCTGTTCGAGGCGGGCGAGCGGGCGCGGTGGCTGAACGATCAGCGCGGCTCCGGCTACTTCGTGCTCTGCGACAAATGCAACAACGAGCGCGGTGGCAACTGGTACGTCCCCGAGTTCCGGGAGTGGGCGTCTCTCGGCGCCGACATCGTGAACGACATCCGCGAGCATCCTGAGCGCGAGAACATCGAAGCCGTCAACCTGAAAGTGCCCCCGTCGTACCCCGTCAGGTTCGTGAAGCAGGTCGTGCTAATGCTGCTCGTGATCAACACGAGCGAGTTCGCCGCCGAGCACGAGCCGTTGCGCCGGTTCGTCGCGGAGCGCGACCTCGTGGGGCTACCGGACCGCTACCGCCTCTACCTCGGGATCTACGACGAGCCGCTCGCGCGCCACGCAGGCCTCTACATGCTCGCACACTTCGACGGCTCCACGATCAGGGCGTTCGCGGCCACCGACATCCTGTACCCGCCCTTCAGTTAGACGCTAACGATCGACGAACCAGAAGGTCTGCAAGCGCGCTCTGGTGAGGTCACGCATCTCACTGTGCTCGGCTATGACGAGCAGGTGGATGTCGATCTCCGGCTTCCGTACAACAGCCCGCTCATGCCGGCTGACATCGGATCGCCGGACAAGACCGTGTGACAGGTGAGAAGAAGTCGGGCCAAGCGGTGCAGACCCAGGCGGCCCTCTCCTTGAGGAGGCCGGCGAGCTTCTCCAGCTCGCGGTCTCGGCCAAGGAACTTCCGGGATGTCATCCGGCCATTAGTGCAGCAGGAGAAACATTCATACACGAAACTTTCCTGCACAATAGTTTCGTTGGAGAACGACTGCCTGTTATCAGTGACCCCCTCGCCCAGCAGCCGAGGCCGTCGGCCGCGCGAGAGAGGCCGAACGAGATCGCAAGGGCTAACGGGGCTTCGACGGGCAAGTCGGGACGGTGTCCGCGAAGCGCCGGCGCGGACGCGAACGAGGCGGATCACGCTTGCGCCCACGGGCTCGGCCGGCCCGTGCCCGGCAGGCAGCAGTCGACCGGGCAGACGTCGTGCGCCGGCGCGAAGCGGCCCAGCGCGCGCTTCTCGCGTGAGGGGTCGAGGCGCTCCTGGATCAGCTCGCGGATCATCGCCACGAACGCCGGGTGCGTCGAGGCGGTCGGCGCGCGCACGAGGTTGAGGCCGAGCTCGCCCGCCAGCTTCTTCGCCTCCACGTCGAGATCGAACAGCACTTCCAGGTGGTCGGAGACGAAGCCGAGCGGCGACACGACCACGTCCTCCACGCCGCGCGCCGCGAGCGCCCGCAGGTGGTCGAGGATGTCCGGCTCGAGCCACGGGACGTGCGGCGGGCCGCTGCGGCTCTGGTAGACGAGCGCCGCGTCGGCGCTGTCGACCGCCTCGGCGACGAGGCGCGCGCTCTCGCGAAGCTGGTCTTCGTAGCGCGACGCCCGCGCCATCGCGAGCGGGATCGAGTGCGCCGTGAACGCAACGTGCGCCCGCGCGCGTCGCTCTGCGGGGATCGCGTCCAGCGCCGCGCGGACATGGTCGGCGTTCGCCTCCACCCAGCCGGGATGGTTGAAGAACATGCGCGTGCGCAGCACCTCCGGCGCCTTCGCGCCCACCTGCTGCTGGGCGACGTACAGGTTCTCGCGGTACTGGCGGCAGCCCGAGTAGCACGAGAACCCCGACGTGAAGAACGCGAGCGCCCGCTCGACCCCGTCGGCCGCCATCTCGTGCAGCGCGTCGGGGAGGAGCGGATGCCAGTTGCGGTTGCCGAAGTAGATCGGCAGGTCGACGCCGTGCGCGTCGAGCTCGGCGCGCAATGCCGCGATCAGCGCCCGGTTCTGCGCGTTGATCGGGCTGACGCCGCCGAACAGCTCGTAGTGGCGCGCCACCTCTTCGAGCCGCTCGCGCGGGACGTTACGTCCGCGCGCGACGTTCTCGAGGAACGGGATCACATCGTCCATCCCCTCCGGCCCGCCGAACGACACGAGCAGCAGCGCGTCGAAGCGCGTGTCGGGGAAGGGCGAGTCGAAGCCGTCCGCCGGCGCCTTCAGCGGTGTCGTCGCCATGGGGCGAGCGTACCCACCGGTCGCGCTCCGGGGCTGCGCAGCCGGCGCACGTGCGCAGGACGGTGCCGGACGCCGCGTCAGGCGGCGAAGAGAGCGCCGCGCTCGTCGCTCCGCTCGGGAGAGATCATCGTCTCGTAGGCGGCGACGTATCCGCTCACCATCTTCGCGACCGAGAACCTCCGCTCCGCCTCGGCGCGCAGCACGGACGGGTCGAGCTCGCCGACGCGATCGACGCCCGCGACCATGTCGTCGAGATCGTCGGCGATGTAGGCCGTGCGGCCGTGGCGGAGGAGCTCCGGCACCGAGCCGCGGCGCATGGCGACGACCGGCGTTCCGCATGCGAGCGCCTCGATCATGACGAGGCCGAACGGCTCCTCCCAGTCGATCGGCATGAGGAGCGCGTGGGCCTCCTGCAGGAGCGCGCACTTCTCGGCGTGCCCGACCTCGCCCATGTACTCGATCCCGTCGCCGAGGTGCGGCTCGACGTGCTGCTCGAAGTAGGCGATCTCCTCCGTCTCGCGGCACTTGGCCGCGATCTTCAACGGCCTTCCCGTGCGGCGGGCGATCTCGATCGCGCGGTGTGCACCCTTGTCGGGGCTCATGCGCCCGAGGAAGAGCAGCGACTCGCCGGGGCGGCGATCGCACGGATAGCGGGACGTGTCGATCGCGTTGTGCACGTTCGCCACCCAGGGCAGGTGCGGCCGGGGCCTGCGCTGGTTGAGGGTGAGCGAGACGAGGCCCGCGTCGGGCACGACCCGGCACACGCGCTCGTACACCTCTCCCGGCTCGCCGGTGAGCGGTCCGTGCACCGTGTGCAGCAGCGGCCGCCGCGTGAGCCCGAACAGGGTGAGGCCGACGAGGCCGGAGTGATCGTGGACGATGTCGAACTCGTCGATCAGCTCCAGACAGGCGAGCGCGTGCTGGAGCTCCCAGAAGCTCTGGCCGATGCGCTCGCTCGGAGCGCGGTCGAAGACGGAGACGAGCTCGGCGGTGGTGCTCGAGTCGCCGGACGCGAAGAGCGTCACGTCGACGCCGGCGTCCACGAGCCCGTCTGCCAGCAGATGTACCACCGCCTCGATGCCGCCGTAGCGGTCGGGAGGCACGGGGAACCAGACCGGGCTGAACAGCGCGACGTTCATGGTGTCTCTTCTACCTCGATGTGACCGTTTGCGATCTCCACATGCCATGTCTTCCCGAGCGCGCGCACCCCGTCGAGCTTCAGCTCGCCCAGCCAGGCCGGCGCCGGCGCGTCGCTGACAAGTCTACCGGCGCGCGTATCGGCGCGGAGGCCGAGGAGGAGCCTGAGGCACAGCACAGGGGCGCCCGCCGCCCACGCCTGCGGCCGGGCGGCCGTCGGGTAGGCGACCGGGAACGCGGTCTCGGAGCGGGAGAAGCCGGCGAACACCTCGGGCAGCGAGTAGTCGAAGGAGCCGGCCGCCTCGATCAGGCTGCGACAGAGCATGTGGGAGAGATCCCAGAAGCCGGCGCGCGCGAGGCCCCACGCGGCGATCGCGGTGTCGTGGGGCCACACGGTGCCGTTGTGGTAGCTGAGGGGGTTGAAGGCCCCTTCGCCGACGCCCATCGTGCGGATCCCCCAGCCCGACCACAGCGCGTCGCCGCTGAGCGACGAGGCGACGGCCGCGCGCTTCGCCTCGGGCACGATTCCCGACCACAGCAGGTGGCCGATGTTCGAGCACAGCGAGTCGACCCGCCGCTTGTCGCGGTCGAGCGCGAGCGCGTAGGTGCTCCGCTCCTCGATCCAGAACGCCTCGTCGAAGCGTCGTCGCAGGTCGTCGGCCGAGGCGTCGAGCCGCTCCGCGAGCGCCGGATCCCTCCAGACGGCGCGTGCGAGCTCCGCCATTCTCCGCCGCGCGTCGTAGACGTATCCCTGCACCTCGACGGGAGCGATCGGCGTCCGCGCCGGCGAGCCGTCGTGGAACCGTTGCGAGTCGCCCGAGTCCTTCCACGACTGGTTCTCGAGGCCGCGCGGCGTGCGGCGCTCGTACTCCACGAACCCGTCGCCGTCGCGGTCGCCGTAGTCGCTCATCCACGCGAGCGCGCGCAGCGCCGGCTCCTTCAGCTCCCGCCCGAGCGCGTCGTCGCCCGTCCAGCGCCATACCTCGGAGAGCAGGATGAGGAACAGCGGCGTCGCGTCCGCGGTGCCGTAGTAGATGGGGAACCACGTCTTCGCCGCCTTGCCGCGGCGGAGCTCGTGCAGGATCTTCCCCGGCTCTGCGTCGATCGAGGGATCGTCGGCCTCGGCCTGCAGCGCCGCGAGCGAGCGCAGCGCGCCGGCCGCGAGCTCGGGCCCGAACAGCAGCGTCTGCAGCGACGTGACCAGCGTGTCGCGCCCGAAGAGCGTCATGAACCAGGGCATCCCGGCGGCCGGCAGCTCGCCGATCCCCTCGATCCCTTTCAGCCGCAGCGACGCGAGATCCGCGATCGAGCGCTCGTAGGAGCGCTGCAGGTCGGTCGCGCTCGTGCGCAGCCGCGGCACGCGCAGCTTCCACGCGCCGAGCGCCTCGCGCACGTGCTCGAGCTCGGTGCCGAAGCGGAACGCCGGCCCGACCGAGCCCCCGCGCTGCGCGCCCGCCCCGAAGGTGACCTCGAACGTCAGCTCCCACTTCTCGTGCGGGTCGAGCCGGAGCGAGAAGCGCGCCCCGGCGCCCGTGAACGTCGCGTCCTGCGAGAAGGAGATGGTGGTCGCGAGCCCGTCGTCGTCTCCGCTCACGCGCAGCGTCGCCGGCCCTGCCCGGCGCGGCCCGCGCTCCGTCGGCAGCGGGGCGGCGTTGGCCGGGTCGCCGAAGCCGAAGTCGTGCGCCTTGACGAGGAGGATGTCGGCGAAGTCGCTCGCGAACTCGATCTCGACGTCGAACAGCCGCGGCTCCATGCTCTCGTTTCGCACCGCGATGCGCTCGACCAGACCCTGGCCGATGTAGCGCTCGCGCGCGATCGAGAGCGAGTCCACGGGCAGCCGTGCGGTCGGCGCGTTGCGGAGGTAGTGCGCCGCGTGGAAGTACTCGACGGCCTTCGACGTGAGCAGCAGGGGCGAGGTGCCGTCGACGAGCAGCCGGCAGCGCGAGAGCATCCGCGTGTCGTCCGCGAACAGCCCTTCCGCTCCCTCTTCCACGTCGCCGATCTCGTCGCTGACGCAGAACGTCGAGCCCTCGAGGATCGTCAGCATCCGCTACTCCTGCTCTTGCGCCGGGATGACGTCGGTGCGCGGGCCGCCGAAGCGCACGCCGCAGCGTCATGGTAGGGGAGCACCCCGGGAGTGCGGCGGACGTGTGTCGCGGGCCTGCTCCGCGCGTGCGCGCTATCGTCGTGGCGTCGTGACCGTCCATTCCGGAGATCTCGAGCAGCGGCGGGGCGTGGAGGTATGGCGGGAGCGCTTCGAGGCGACCCCGGCGCGCTCCGGCGAGCTGTGCTCGACGATCTCGGGTGTTCCCGTCGAGCCGCTGTCGACGCCGGACACGGTCGTGGTCGATTACGAGCGTGATCTCGGCTATCCCGGCCGGTTTCCGTTCACGCGCGGTGTGTATCCGTCGATGTACCGGGGGCGGTTGTGGACGATGCGCCAGTTCGCGGGCTTCGGGACGGCGGCGGAGACGAACGAGCGCTTTCGCTATCTGCTCGCGCACGGGCAGACGGGGTTGTCGACGGCGTTCGACATGCCGACGTTGATGGGGCTCGATTCCGACCATCCGCGCTCGCTCGGTGAGGTGGGCCGCGAGGGCGTGGCAGTCGATTCGCTGGACGACATGCGGCGGCTGTTCGCCGGGATCCCGCTCGGCGAGGTGTCGACGTCGATGACGATCAACGCGCCGGCGGCGATGCTGCTCGCGTTCTACCTGTGCGTGGGCGAGGAGCAGGGGGTGCCGCGCGAGCGGCTGCGCGGGACGATCCAGACGGACATCTTGAAGGAGTACATCGCGCAGAAGGAGTACATCTTCCCGCCGGAGCCGTCGATGCGGCTCGTCACCGACATGGTCGAGTTCTGCGCGGCGGAGATGCCGCTGTGGCATCCGATCTCGATCTCCGGCTACCACATCCGCGAGGCCGGGTCGACGGCGGCGCAGGAGCTCGCGTTCACGCTGCAGGACGGCTTCACGTACGTGGAGTGGGCGCTCGAGCGCGGCCTCGACGTCGACAGCTTCGCGCCGCGCCTGTCGTTCTTCTTCAATGCGCACATCGACTTCTTCGAGGAGATCGCGAAGTACCGGGCGGCGCGGCGCATCTGGGCGACGGTGCTGCGCGACCGCTACGGCGCGAAGGACGAGCGCAGCCTGCTGATGCGCTTCCACACGCAGACGGCGGGCGTGTCGCTGACGTGGCAGCAGCCGCTCGTGAACGTGGCGCGCACGGCGATCGAGGCGCTGGCGGCGGTGCTCGGCGGCACGCAGAGCCTGCACACGAACTCCTACGACGAGGCGCTGGCGCTGCCGACCGAGGACGCGGTGCGGCTGGCGCTGCGCACGCAGCAGGTGATCGCGCACGAGACGGGTGTCGTCGACGCGATCGACCCGCTGGGCGGCAGCTACCACGTGGAGGCGCTGACGAACGAGCTGGAGCGGCAGGCGTACGCGTACTTCGACCGCATCGAGAGGCTCGGCGGCATGGTCGAGGCGATCAAGCAGAACTTCCCGCAGCGCGAGATCGCGGAGGCGTCGTTTCGCTACCAGTCCGAGGTCGAGGCGCGGCAGCGGCTCGTGGTCGGCGTCAACGCCCACACGGTCGACGACGAGGCGCCGATCCCGATCCTCAAGATCGACCCGGCGCTCGAGAGCGAGCAGATCGAGCGCGTGCGGGCGCTGCGTGCCCGCCGCGACGCCGCCGCGGCGGAGGCCGCGCTCGCCGAGCTGCGGCGGGCCGCGGCCGGCACGGGCAACCTGATGCCGCCGATCGTCGCGGCGGCGAAGGCCGACGTCACGATGGGCGAGATGTGCGACGCTCTACGCGAAACGTGGGGAACGTGGCGCGAGACACCGGTGTTCTGACGAGGCGATGAGCATGGGCTACGACGTTCTGACGGGCGAGCAGCGTGAGATCCGGGATCTCGTGCGGACGCTGGCGCGGGAGCGGATCGCGCCGCGCGCGGCGGAGATCGACGCCACGCACGAGTTCCCCTGGGACGTGGTGGAGCTCTACCGCGAGCACGGCCTGTTCGGGCTCTTCCACGAGGAGCGCTTCGGCGGCACGGGGACGGGGACGCTGCTCTCGCTCGTCGCGATCGAGGAGGTGTCGAAGGTCTGTGCGACGAGCGGGCTGATCCTGGCGGTGCAGGAGCTCGGCTCGCTCGGTCTCAAGCTGTCCGGCTCGGAGGAGCAGCAGGCGCGCTGGCTGCCGCGGCTGGCCTCGGGAGAGGTGCTCTGCGCATACGCCTTGACGGAGGCGGGGTCGGGGTCGGACTCGGCGGCGATGCGGACGACCGCGCGGCGCGAGGGGGACGAGTACGTTCTCGACGGCTCGAAGCGGTTCATCACGAATGCGGGCGTGGCGGGCCTGTACACGGTGTTCGCGAAGACCGACCCGCAGGCGGGCCACGCCGGGATCTCGACCTTCCTCGTCGAGCCGGGGACGCCCGGCTTCGAGGTGGCGCGGCTGGAGCCGAAGATGGGGATCGCCGGGTCGACGACCGGCGAGCTCGTCTTCGACGCGATGCGCGTGCCGGCCGCGAACAGGCTGGGAGAGGAGGGGACGGGCTTCCGCCTTGCGATGCGGATCCTCGACCGCTCCCGGCCCGGCGTGGCCGCGCAGGCGCTCGGGATCGCGCAGGGGGCGACCGACTACGCGCTCGAGTACGCGCGCTCGCGCGAGACGATGGGCCGGCCGATCGCGCAGCACCAGCTGATCGCCGCCAAGCTCGCCGACATGGAGACGAAGACCGAGGCCGCCCGCGGCCTGCTGTACCGGTTCGGCCACATGTGCGACGCCGGCGTCGACGATGCGGAGTTGACGAAGGCTTCCGCGATGGCGAAGCTCTACTGCGGCGACGTCGCGATGGAGGTGACGACCGAGGCGGTACAGATCCTCGGCGGCTACGGCTACATCAAGGAGTACCCGGTCGAGCGCATGATGCGCGACGCGAAGATCACGCAGATCTACGAGGGCACCCAGGAAGTGCAGCGCCTCGTCATCGCCCGCGAGATGCTCAGGGAACAGCGGGCGCTCGTCGGCGCGGGCGTCGGGTAGCCCGATGCGACGGGTCGCCGCCGCTCTCGTCCTGCTGCTCCTTGCCCTCGGCGCGTCCGGCTGCGGCGGCGGTAGCGACGACGTCGTCGGCCCGGGCACGACGGCGCCGGGCGGCGAGACCACGGTCGCAGGGACAGACCAGCTCGAGGGCGCCTCGACCGCGACGGTGTCGGCTGCCGCGACGAGCGACGAGACGGCGCTCCTCACCGACGTGCGGGCAGCGCCGCACGAGGGGTTCGACCGGGTCGTGCTCGAGTTCCGCAACGTCGTCCCCGGCTACGAGGTCGGCTACGTCGAGCGCCCCGTCCTCGCCGACGGGTCGGGCGACGAGGTGACGGTCGACGGCGGGTTCGTCGTGCAGATCCGCATGGAGCCGGCGCTCGACGCCGACCTCGGGCAGGAGACGGCGCCGCCCACCTACACGGGCCCGCAGCGCTTCTCTCCCGGGTTGCCCGAGGTGGTCGAGCTCGTGCGCAGCGGCGGCTTCGAGGGTGTGCTGACGTGGGCCGTCGGGCTCGCCGACCGCGTCGACTTCCGGGTCACGACGCTGGCCGACCCCCCGCGCCTGGTCGTCGACTTCCGCACCCGCTGACCGATCGCCGCCGGCCCGCGGTCTCGAACCGGCGACGTCTGCTCGGGCCGCCGAGGGTGGAGATCCCGATGGCCGCCACGTTGTGAGCGCTTGGCTCTCTCTACGGACGGGGGCGAGGCTTTCGCCTCGCCCCCGCGAGCAACGGATCCTGTCCTGGTCTGCACTACCGCCGATACGTCTGCGTCACACGTCCGTCCGGGAGCACCCTCACGTTTGTCAGCCCGGGCGCGACGTCATTCGTCAGCACGGGCCCCGCCCGAATGTCCATGTGGCCACGCGTCCGTTGATCCTGCGGCCTGTTACCTGTTGTGCGCTCGCCGGCTCTCAGTGCCGGCACGCGGGGCCGCCTCTCACCCCTCTTCCGGCGCGTACGCTAGGGCGTCGATCAATCGGCCAGATAGAGCAGGGAACGGGGGCGTTTCGCGCCGCAGTTACACCGTTGATCCGAAGACCCCACCGGCACCCGTGTTCGCGGTAGCGTTCACGACATGCCGATTCGGACCGAGCCGATTGGGAGCATCCCCAGGCCGCCCTCGCTGATCGAGGGGATGCATGCGGCGGCCGAGGGTCGCATCAGCGGCGATGAGCTCGAGGCTCTCTATGCGGAGGCGGTACGAGAGACGATCGTGAGCTTCGAGGCGACCGGCTCTCCCGTTATCACCGACGGGGAACAGCGGAAGCCGAGCTTCGCGACGTACCCGATCCACGGCCTCGAGGGGCTCGCGCCCGACGGTGTCGTGATCCCGTTCGAGGATGGCCATACCCGGCAGCTGCCGCGGCTGACGCGGGGGCCGTTCCGCTACCAGACGTACGCCGACGCCTACCTCGTGGGCGCGCAGCGCACAGCCACGCGGCCGCTGAAACAGGCGGTGATCTCGGCCTCGGCGTTGAGCCTCCTGTACCCGCAGGAGGGCATCGACGGCTACTCACGCGAGGAGTTCCTCTCCGATCTGCTGCGCGAGGCGGAGACCGATATCAGGCGCTCGCTCGACCGTGGCGCGTACTGCGTCCAGGTTGACTTCACGGAGGCGAGGCTCTCGCTGAAGCTCGACCCGTCGGGCGGGCTGCTGCGCGACTTCGTCGAACTGAACAACGACGTTCTGCGCCGTTTCTCCGCCGAGGACCGCGGCAGGCTCGGTGTCCACACCTGCCCGGGCGGCGACCAGGACTCGACCCACAGCGCCGACGTCGACTACTCCGACCTGCTGCCGACCCTGTTCGAGCTGCAGGCGGGGAGCTTCTACGTCCAGCTCGCGAGCGAGCAGGATCGGCGCAGGGTGCTTGGCACGATCAAAGCGAACCTGCGGCCGGGGCAGCGGGTCTTCGTCGGTGTGACGGACCCGATCGACCCGAGAGTGGAGACGCCGGAGGAGGTTCGCGATCGGGTGCTCGAGGCGGCGGAGTTCATCCCGCTCGCTCAGCTCGGCACGACGGACGACTGCGGGTTCTCTCCGTTCGGCGACGACACGTCGACCGCGCGGGAGACCGCGTTCGCGAAGGTTCGATCCCGAGTCGAGGGCACCGAGCTCGCCGCACGCAAACTCGGCGTCTAGTGCGGCCTCTCGGAACGTTGCACCCGAAACGCGATCATCGTTCAGGCGGCGAGCTCGAGGGTTTGGCGGTCGGCTCGGCGCCGGCGTCGCTTGGCGGCTTCGATCCTGCGTTCGAGCGAGGACGACATCGCCGCATAGGCCAGGCAGGACATCCGTGCAGCACCGGGGCGGCCCCTTCGGGGGCCGTTTCCTTCGCTGGCGAGCCTGATCCCTGACCTCATCCTGACCTGGACGTAGATGAGGCCCCTTTGCCGGGGCCTCTTACGCTGGCTGAACGGCTTGTTTCCTCGTGTCGGGGGTATGGACCTAAGCGGACTGTTCTCAAACCCTCCGCGGCGGCTGCTCGACCTCCTTGAGAAGATCAGCCCAAGGCCCAAATCAAGCTCTCGACGGCCGAAGAAGTAGGACCCTCGCAAACGCCCTACTTGTAACTCATGTTACAAGAGACTGGCTCGCAGGTCCAGAAATGCTCGTGTTCCCGAGGCTGCCCTCGCGCGCCCTCCCGGATACCACTCACCCGGAGGAACAGTGGATCGAGGCTAGCGGAACAAAGACGAGCGGGCGGTGAAGACTTGCCGTCCGGTGTCCCGGTGATCCAGGCCAGGGTGTCTGAGGGCACGATTAAGATGAACAAGCGATCCGCCTTCAACTAGTGCCGCGCATTCACCCATCATCGACTCCCAAGGACCGGCAGCGGCTAACCGCCGTCGAGCTGTTCTGCGGTGCCGGCGGGATGGCTCTTGGTTTCGAGCAGGCCGGGTTCGATGTGCTGGCGTCGGTTGATGCCGATCCCGTCCACTTGGCCGCGCACGAGCGCAACTTTCCGCTGTGCGAGCCCGTGTGCGGGGACATTTCGGAGATCGGCGCGAACGAACTCGTGGAAGCTGCACGGCGTGGATGGAATCGCAGGTATCCGCGCGCGCCCTTCGCTGAACCCATCGACTGCATCTTCGGTGGCCCGAGCTGCCAGGGATTCTCAGTCATCGGCCCACGCAGGCAGGATGACCCGCGCAACGCGCTCGTGGCGCAGTTCGCGCGGCTGGTTGTCGAGATGCGGCCGCGCTGGTTAGTCATGGAGAACGTCCCCGGCCTCGTCAGTCCGGCCTACCGACCAACTCTCGATGCCTTCTACCAAACCTTGCGCGCTGCTGGTTACCAGGTCGCGGAGCCGTGGACGCTCAACGCTAGAGACCACGGCGTACCGCAGGTGCGCAAGCGCGTTTTCGTCGTCGGCGCCTACGAGGGAGAACCTCTGCCGATTGAGCCGCCCGCTCAGCCGAACCCGCCGACGGTTGCCGAGGCGCTTGGCGACCTTCCGGCTCTCGCTCGTTTCCGCACGCTCCGCGAGCGCGACGCGCTGATTCTGCGCGACGACCAGTTCGCTTCGATGCTTCGGCGCCAGAGCGGCTATGTACGGAGACTCAACGGACTCGAGCGCGATCGCGACGATCTCGCGGATCAGCGCGATTGGGACGCGCGGCTGCTGACCTCGGTCGGGGTGGCTTCGCACTCGGACGCGGTCGTCGCCCGTCTCCGGCGGCTTCGCCTGGGCGAGCGGGACGAGGTTGGCCGTCTGCCGAAACTTGACCCGCGCGGCCTATCACCGACGCTGCGCGCTGGCACTGGACGCGACCACGGCAGCTTTACATCGGCACGGCCCATTCACTACTCGAGCCCTCGCGTGATCGCGGTGCGCGAGGCGGCGCGACTGCACGGCTTCCCGGACTGGTTCGGTTTCCACGCGACGAAGTGGCACGGGTTTCGCCAAGTCGGCAATGCTGTGCCGCCGCCGTTGGCGCGCGCCGTCGCGCGTGCCGTCGTCGAGGCCGCGAGGGTCGATCCTCCTCGACGCACCGGCGAGCCGCTCTCGCTCGGGTCCGCCGCCCTGCTGGGCATGACAATGGGAGAAGCTGCCGAGCGGTACGGGCTCGATCCGAAGTCGCTGCCGGTTAACGTCCGTGCCCTTGCGGCGCGCAAGACAGGGAAGGCCGCGTGAACGAGCAACCTGCACAGAGAGTTGACGCGCATCCCGAGAAACGCTTCTTCGTCGAGATGCTGACTCGAGATATCGAACTCGCGCCTGCGATCATCGACCTTGTCGACAACAGCATTGATGGGGCGAAGCGTCTCCGGCCGGACGAGGCCGATGATCGCTACACAGGCCTGTGGGTGAAGTTGCGGCTAAGCGGCGACACATTCGAGATTCTCGACTCCTGTGGCGGCTTTAATCGGGAGCACGCAGCGACGTACGCATTCAAGTTCGGACGCCATCCGGATCAGCCGGCAACCGTTGGCGAAGTCGGGCAGTTCGGAGTAGGCATGAAGCGGGCAATTTTCAAGATCGGTCGCGAGTTCAAGGTGGCAGCCATGACTGACGATGATCGCTGGGAGGTAGCGGTCGATGTCGACACCTGGCTCGAAGACTCCGAGGACTGGACATTTCCACTTGGGGACGCGACCGATCGAGAGCCGGAGGTGCCGGGCACGCTCGTCAGATGCGGCCGCCTGCTGCCAGCTACGAGCAGCCGTTTGAGCAAAGCAGCGTTCGTCTCCCGCGTCCTCAGCGAGATCTCGATGCGCCACGCCCTCGCCTTGCAGCAGGGCCTCTCGATCGAGGTCAACGACCGCGAGCTCGTCCCGCGGCCGCCGACGCTTCTGGCCTCAGATGCACTTGAGCCGATCTCCTACGGCGAGGTACTGAGGACCTCGGATGGCGTTGATGTCGAGATGCGCCTCGCCGCCGGCCTGGCTGCGGGAGAGGAGGAAGAAGAGGAGCTCGACACCGACGATCCGACGCTCTTCACCGGGGCCGACGCTGCCGGCTGGTACGTCTTTTGCAACGGCCGGGCGCTACTGTTTGCGGATCGCGGACGGCTGACCGGGTGGGGCGACGAGGTGCCACGGTTCCACCCGCAGTACCGACGCTTCCGCGGCTTCGTCTACCTGACAGGCGACAGCTCGGCGATGCCCTGGAACACGGCGAAGACGACCGTCGATGAGGACAGCGAGATCTGGGCGCAGGCGCGTCGCCACATGGTCGATGCGCTTCGGAAGTCGATCACCGTGATGAATCGTGTGAAACGCGAGGTGCAACAGCTGCCGCCTGAGGACAGGCCGCTCGTAAGCGCCATCGCGCGTTCGCGCCCGGCGGGACTCGAGGGCCTACCGGAGAGGCGCGTCTATAAGCTGCCCGACCCTACGCCACGGGAGGCCTCGGATTCACGGAGGATCGCC
Source organism: Gaiella occulta (assembly GCF_003351045.1). Lineage (GTDB taxonomy): Bacteria > Actinomycetota > Thermoleophilia > Gaiellales > Gaiellaceae > Gaiella > Gaiella occulta. The sequence continues at coordinate 38,543 of NZ_QQZY01000008.1, read as the reverse complement.
TACTCCGTCTCGGCGGATACCTTCGCGAAGGCTAGCGCTGCGCTCCAGACGGACCGTCCCTCGGAGATCGGACAGCGTACGTTCAGGTACTGGATGCGCCGGGAGGTCGATCCTGAGTTCGACGACTGAGGCCGATCTCGCGCGACTCCCAGATGCGCCGTACGCGTTCCGTCCGGCGAAACGCATCCAGCGCATGATGTTCTGCGACGCGGTGCGGCTTCTGCGAGCGATCAGACCCATGGAGGAGTACCGCTACGTCGGTCTCGGCCATTGGCAGTTCGTCGACTTCGAGCTCATGCGCCGCGAGGTCGGCGTACGTTCAATGGTGAGCATCGAGATCGACACTGCACGCAAGGCGCGGTATGAAGAGAACAAGCCTTTCGCGGAGATAGACCTTCTCTTCGGCGATGCCTTCGAGAAGCTGCAGGAAATCGATCTCCACGTGCCGACGATCGCCTGGCTCGACTACCTCAGCAAGTTGAATTCGACAGGCTTGCGGGATCTCAAGCTCCTGACGGCTGAGCTCCCGCCGGGGAGCGTCGTGGCTGCGACGTTCAACTGCCGTCCGGACAGAGAGGACCAGCGCCTCGATACGCTGATCAGGGCAGTCGGCAGCGATGTCGTGCCAGGCGATGTCCGGGAGGACGCGCTGGACATAGTCGGACTCCCTCGAATCCAGAGGCGCATCCTCGTAGAGCAGCTCGACGCGGTCGCGTCGGCTCGGACGCCGGCAGCTCGTCTCCAGCAGTTCATGTTCCTGCGGTACGTGGATCGCGCGCCCATGATGTTCTGGGCCAGTTTGATCGTCGACGAGACAGTGGAAGAGCAGGCCGGCTCGGTACCCCTGTCGCGCCTGGAGCAGTTTCGCGACGGCGAGGACTTCCTCGAGGTCTCCGTGCCTTGGCTCACGACGCGTGAGGTCATTTCGCTGAACGAGCAGATTCGGGGCGGCCACGTGCCGAGCGTGAGGGGCCTCGAGCGCGATGACTGCAAGGCGTATGCCAACCTCCATCGCTGGTACCCGATCGTGCCGCTCCCGTTCTAGTCTTCCCGCATGCCCCCTTCGACCGAAGCGGCCTCCTGCACGCAGGTTCCCTCGCCGCCGGCTGCTTCGTCGCCGCAGGCGCGTAAGGTCATGCAAGGAAACCGAAGCGTGAGCGCGCTCGAGGTCGCACTCCGCAGCGAACTCCACCGTCGAGGGCTGCGCTTCCGCAAGCATGTGAGCATCGTTCCGGGGCTGCGCTGCCGGCCAGACGTGGTCTTCCCGCGAGCCCGGGTCGCGGTCGAATGTCGCGGCTGCTTCTGGCATCTCTGTCCGGTTGATGCGGTGCTGCCGAAGTCGAACCTAGATTACTGGCTCCCCAAGCTCGAGCGGAACGTCGAGCGGGACCGGCGGAACGAGAAGACCCTCGCCGCTGCCGGCTGGACGCTCGTCGTCGTCTGGGAGCACGAGAATACGATGGAGGCGGCGACTCGGATCGAGCGGCTTGTCCGGTCGGCGATCACCGCCGGGTGACCCGCCGTTGACCCGGATCGGTAACCACGATATCGGGACTACTCGGACTTTGGGCGGCGGCCCCGGCGGGCTTGCTTGCGACCCTTGCGGCCGAGCTCGTCTGCCTCGGCGTCGGTGACATCAAGGACGATCGTCCCTTTGCGAGCGTCAGCGAACTTGATGGTGATAGTGGCGCCCTTGCCTTCGTCGATCAGGTCACCGCTCAGATCAGAAACGAACACAGTCTTACGGGCCATGGTTTCTCCTCGAGACGCGGGAAATTAGAAGTCCGCCTGTTCGCCGAAGGTCGACCGAAGACAGGCACTACGAGATCATAAACATCCAGTCTCCGACACGCGCCTTGTCGGCGGTCGCGTCGAGGCGCAGCTTCTAGATGACCGCGGTCCGAATCGTGTCGTAGCCGGCGCCGTCGCGGATGCGGACGGCGACGGTGTCGTCGGTCGCGAACTGCGCCCATGCTCTCGAATGTCGCGCCGGAGGCGACGTAGATCACGCGAAGCTCCAGACGTTCCAGGGGCGACGCCGCTCGGACCAACAGCTCGCCGAGGATCACTAGAAGCCGTACTTGTCCTTGCGGAGGCGGAACGCCTTCTCGCCGCCCTCTATGACATGCGTGATCTCTTTTCGCATCGCCGGCACGTCTATGGCTCCCTCTAGCTTGATCTTCCCGGCCGATTGATCTCCGGCCGTCCGGTAACTGCACGCAATCACCAGCTCGGCGTCACCATTGACCACGAGATTAGCGTTATGACTCGCGAAGATCAGCTGCCTTCCGCGTTTCGCCTGCCATATCCGCTCCACCACGTCGAAGACCTCACTGTCGAGGTCCTCTTCCGGTTGATCGATTAGCAGCGGCATTCCGCCCTGGGCTAGAAGGATGCGTACCAAAGCGGTGGCCTGTTGCCCGGGAGACGCTGAGGAGAAGGGGATGTACTCGGCCTCCTTCGTTTGATACTCGAACACTGGCTCATCCGCAATGGGCGTAAGCGCGATATCGAGCCAACCATCAGGCGTAATCTTGCGCCGGACCTTGTCTTGATCGGCGAGCGGCAAACCGAGTCGCGTCAAGGTTGGAGTGACCTCAGACGTAAGCTCGCCGTCTTCTCCCATCAGTACGAGGGTCTCCAGTTCGGCAAGCGCGGTTTCCCACGTTGCGACTGGATCAGTCTCATCGCCGAGAGCTGAGAAGAGTGACTCGATCCGGGCGCCGCGAACGCCGGATCCTGATGTTGCGGCGCGGAACTTCCCTTCGACCTCGCTGATACCCGTGCCTTTCTGCATCGTGGCGCACAGAAGACCGTCAGAGAGTTGGGTGAGCGCATCGCACTGTCCTGTGAGCAGTGAAGAACGGTCGCTGTAGAGACCGACAAGCTCTGCCCTCAACTTTGTGTAGATCGCCTGGGGATCGCCCAACGTCTTGCGTGCGCGCCTTTGCTCCTCAACCAGCTCGTGTGTGGACTTACGCTGCGCCTCGATCTGCCCCAGTTCCTTGAGCCTTACCTCATGGGCGGTTGACTTACTTTTCACCTCCTCGTAGCTCGCATCGAACGCAGAGAGCTGTTCCTCGACTGCGCGGCGATGTTTGGCCAACTCCCCGGTCTCGGTGACGGCATCGCTGGCTAGGCGAAGTGCCGCTTCGACGGCAACTCCTAGGTCGGAGACGATCCGGACAGTGCGCGACCGGAGCTCTTCGGATGCTTTGACGAGCACCTCCGGCCCTTCGTCTAGCCCTTGCATACCCTGTAACGCGTCGCCGATCTCGGCTACCAATGCGGTGCCTGAGTCAAGAAGCTGGTTGGTGTCAAGCTCCCATGCGCTTGCGGCCGCGCGGATGCGGTCAACAGCCGGCTTGTTGTTCAGGAGGTCCCGGTCATCGTCCGAGAGGCCTGTGAGTGACGCACGGAGGTTGGCTGCCTGCTCTGCGAGAGATTGCTCGGCCAACACCGAACGCATCAATCCGGCGTCTAGGTCACGAGCGCGCTGAAGACTGGCGTAGTTCTCGCGGAGTTTGCCGGCGACCTCGCCATTACGCCGATCGAGCGTGTCGAGTTCCTGGCGAATAGGAGCCGTAACGAACCGTAGTAGCTCATCAACACGAACCGACACGCTGCTGAGCTGCTTTTGGCTGTAAGCGTGGATCGGGAGCAGCGAGCGAATGTCGCTTTCCCTTGTCTTGGTGAACTCGCCGTCGCCCACCTTGAGGAGCACTTCCCCGGTCTTTGCGTAGCGACGAACGACATGTGGGATCTCGTTGATCGTGAAGTAGACGTCGATGTGCGCGTCCTGGGGCACAAGGGTCGCTTCGATCAATCTCCTCTGACGCACGCTTGGGTTTGCGACTTCGTCGTCTTCGACAGACGCCGGCTGATCGCAGAGCGCCCAACGGATGTAGTCCAAGATCGTCGACTTTCCAGTCCCGCGACCACCGATGACTGCGTTGTACTGACGGTTCAGCCATAGATCGACTGGGCCGAGGAACTTGCTGTTCGTGACGACCAGCCTCGAGATAAAGACGCTCGGAAGCTGAGGGGGCAGCTGCGAGATCCGGGAGTCCCGCGCTAGACACGCTTGCCGGAGCGCTTCGGCGGTCGGCTCGGACCACTTCACCCACGTCGCAACCTTCCCGAGGTCGACGAACGACCCATTCCGACTGTCTGATGTCTGAAAGACAGAGAGAGGCTTGTTTCCCCACTTGGGGTCTTCCCCCGCAAACTTCTTGGCGTTGCCGGAACCAACCTTGTCGATCGATCCGTCCAAATAGCCGCCCACGCAGGGCATCTCCTTGTACTTCGCCTGCATCGCAGGTCTCATGAGCGACTTGTGACCACCATCAGTGACATTGGGAAGGACGATGTATCGGCCGCGAAGCCACTCCCGCTGGTCAAGAACTTCGTAAAGGCCTTTCAGGCTGTTGATGTGGTCGAGAGGCACCACCTCCGGGAGCGATGCCTCTGACGAAGGATGCGGATCGATCGCGAGAGCCTCGAGCACAAGGCTCAACCGGTCGTCGGGGAGGTTCGCATCGAGGATAAGCAGGGCCTGGCACGGAACGGCGAGAGTGAGTTCGATGCCAGGAAAAACAACGAGGCGACGATCTTCGGGTAAGGGCTGGCCAATGTCGTCGGTCTCGGCTGCCGCTGCTGCGCGAACGATTGGCGCAAAAAGGAGGTCGTGATGATCAGTGATCGCAATTGCGCCGAGGCCGTGCCCGCGACAGGCGCTCACCAGTTTGGTCGCGAACGCTCGACGGTCGTCGTCTGTTACGGGCCTCTTACCCGACCACTGCGCGTCGCGAGGACTGTGCACTTGGAGATCGCACCGGAAGAAATGCGCCCCACCGTCGTCGTTCACCGCGGGTCTCCCGAGTCATGGCAACACGAGGGCGTCCAATCATGCCGGCGGCCGCCGAGCGGGCTCCGGAATGGCGTGAACGTGTCCACTCAGGCACCGAGCTTCCTGAGGGCAGGCCACGAACCCTTCGCCGTCTTGATATCAGCCTCCGACACGAGCAGATAGCGCCACGTCACGCCGACTTGCGGATCCGCTGTGACGTGATTGGCCCAGCGCTTCGCAGCCTCGCGCTTGCCTTGCACGTCTTCTGATCCCACTTCCTTGTCCATCTTCACTTCGACGACCCAGTGGGTGCCATCGTTTTCGATCACGATCAAGTCGGGGTTGTACTCCTGGCCACCGGAGTTCCAGAGAATCGGAAGGTCGTTGACGTGGAGCCGAAGCCAGCACGACACGCCGTCATCGCCGTCGACCATGTTGGCGACTCGTCGTTCAGGCTCTGAATCGAACCACGCCACCGGGTAAACAGAGCGCCTCCAACCCTCGTAAGTGATGGACTTCAGGAATGGGCCGAGCCTGTCGGCCGTTACAGCCTTGTCGGTCGCTCGCGTCGGGTTGAACTCCCTCAGCTCGACTACCTCCTCGTACGAAGGCTTCACCATGAAGCGCCTCTGTTCAGCGGCGACGAGTGCGACCAGTCGTGCCCCCGCGCGTCCCAGGTTCGCCGAGAGGATGTCGTCAGCCTTGTCTCCGAGACCGGTGAAGAAGGCGTCGATGATCGGGACTACCGCGACGCGTTGATTCGCGCGCGCCGGCACCGCGGACGAAGCGAGCACCATCTCGACAAGCTGGGTACGCAACTCGTTTAGATCGAACAACGTCGGGATCGACCGGATTCGATCCGCCGCGGTTGACCGGATGAGCTCGGTTCGCTTGATGCCGTCGGGGCCAGTGACGATGCGAGCGCCAACGAGTGTCCGGCTCAACTCGTCATCCGGGTTCGTTGCGAGTGCGGCGCCGAGCTTGCGGAACGGGTCGGTGTCTGTGATGTCTGCGAGCGTGAAGCTGCTCTGTACCGCGCTCATTCTCAACACAGGTACCGAGATCACTGGCGCATCGGGCCGGGGCAGAATGGTCTGCTTCAGCTTCAGGGCGCCTTCGTTGACTTGCGAGGCCCGCTGCTCCACCGAGGTAACGACTGGGCTCGACTGGCCGTCAAGCACCAGTGGCCCCTCGATATCACCCGCCATCACCAACGGGCTTGTGCCTGCTTCGATCGACTCGGTGACGACCACGGTCTTGCCTTGAGCGTTCGTGCGGAGCGCGGCCCATGTTCGGTAATCGACGAAGGCCTGGTTGAGCACGCCGGCTTTTTTCAGGAGGTCTTCGTATCGCTCATGGGCGACGACCTCGAGGGTGTCGAGGATCTCGATTCCGGTGTACGCCCCGAACGGAAGGCGCATACCGCGACCGAGGGTTTGTTCCGTCAGGATCTCCGACACGCTCGCCCGCATCGAGGCGACCACGTAGACGTTGCGGACGTCCCAGCCCTCCTTGAGCATCCCGACCGAAATGATGATCCGAACCGGGGAGGTCGGATCCTCCACCTTGGCTAGGTCCGCAAGCGCTTCGTCGGGAGCGTTCGAGTGCACGACCAGCACCGCGTCGGCATAGGCGCCGCCGAAGAACTCCGATGATCGAAGGATGGCCCCATACTCGTCGGCGTCTTCGATGCTCTTCGCGACGACGAGCATCACGGGATTGACCGGCGCCATTTCTGTCGCCTGAGCGTAGGAGTCGATTGCGGCTGCCTTCGCGTTCAGAAGCGTGACGCCGTCGCTTAGCTTGGTGAGCGGGTCGGCACGATCATCCTTTCGGCCAACGATTACCGGCGTCTTCACGAGCTTGTCGGCGATCGCCGCGGCGAGTGGGTACCGGAAGATGATCTGATCCAATGGCGTCTTCTTGTCGGGTGTCGCCGTCAGGCCGATCAGGACCCACGGGTTCAGGTCACGCACGGCCTTTGAGAACGCCGGCCCGTAGTAGCAGTGGTGCTCGTCGGCGAACACGACGAGCTCGCCGACCGACTGCAGGTGGCCGTAGAACTCGGTGCCAAGTCCCTCTTGGAACTTGTGCGTCCTGCGGCCGGTCTTTGATTCCGGTCGGATCAGCGACTGGACCGTGAAGAGGTAGATCTTGACCTGCGTCTCGTCATCCATGGCTGCCCGCATGGCCGGCGTGGCGAAGTTCTCCGACGTGATGACCACGGGCTGAAAGCTCATCGGCCCGAGCAGGCTCTTGGGATGACCTGGCGTGAAGTTGTCCTTCGTCTTCTCCAGGATCGTGCGGCCTGGTGTCACGATCACGAAGTCGCGCACGCCGTAGGCCCCCGCGAACAACTCCATCGCGCCCGCCAGGATGTAGGTCTTGCCGACACCCGTTGCCGAGTCGATCACCGCCTCGAACGGAGGCTGCTGCTCCTCAACGTCGTAGTACTGCGACACCGCAGCGTTGATCGTGCGCACGGCCTCACGGTTCGGCTCGCGCAGGTCCAATCGCGCGGCGATCTCCGCGATCGCATCCTCGAAGAGGTTCAAGTCGGCCATTAGGACGGCACCTCCGATGGCTCGGCCGCATCAGCACCGTCCAGACTGAGACGAAGCTGCCGTGAGGAGCGGTATTCGTCAAGCAGCGCGGCCGGGATCTTCCGCAGCGTCGAGCCGGGGCGCAGCTCGCGGAGAATCGGACGTGCATCGGTGTCGATGCCGGTCCCACAGACCACCACGCGCTCACCTTCAGGCAGGGCGCTTGTCAGCAGTCGCACCACCGACTCGTTTACCACGCCATCAACCACGGCGAGGCGGGTGCGTCCCTTGCGTCCTGAGAATGGAGGATCGGGCTCGTACTCGAAGCCGAGCTGTGCGGCGGTTGCTTCGGAAAGCTTCCCGTTTATCATCCAGTCGGCGAGGAACACCAGTCCGTCGTCAACCTCGAACATTGAGGGGGCTACGTCGAGGATTCGAAAGCCGCCGCCGCCTTCCCAGTCGACGTCCTCGGTTATGCCGCCAGGGTCCTCGCCGGCGACAACCTTGCTCAACCGGGGAAGTGCGTGGCCCTCGATCGTGTCCGGCTCACGCTCGATGCCCACCCAGCGGCGGCCCATCTTGTGAGCCACTGCCGACGTTGTGCCTGAGCCGAGAAAGCAGTCAAGAACAATGTCGCCCGGGTCTGAGGCGATATGGATGATCCGCTGCAACAGCCGCTCAGGCTTTGGAGTGTCAAACGCTTGAGTGTCAGGGGCCAACTTCTTCACTTCAGCCTTTGAGGTGCGGTTGGTCCCGACCTCGTCCTTCGACCAGATCGTCTCAGGCGGAACGCCGCGGTCGGTGTCGGCGTAGATACGAAAATATGGCTGCCAACTCGCGTCTGTACGGATCCACTCAAGGCGCTTCGCTTCTTCCGAGCACTTCTTTTGGCTCCAACGCCACCGTCCTTCGATGCTGTCCGGTCGCAGCGGCCACACCTGTGACCCATCTGGCGCGGTGAGGGAAAACCACATGGTCGGCCGCTCCTTTCGCGTCGCGGCCGGCCCCATTGCTCGCAATGGCTTGAGGTAGTACGAGCGCCCTTGATCGTCGATCTTGTTGTAGTGCTTCGGCACGCCATCGGTCGCGACTCGGTTGACGGAGAAGGCTTCAGAGCGTCGATATACGAGGAGATAGTCGTGACGACCGGAGAAATAGTCGGCGTCCATCCGGGGACTGTCTGCCTTCTCCCAGATGACGGTCGCGACGAACTGGTCTGGTCCGAAGACCTCGTCCATGACGGAACGAGCACGATGCACCTCGGCATCATCAATGTGGAGCCAAACAGACCCGTCTTGCGAGAGGATGTCCCGGATCTGCAACAGACGGTCGCGGATCATGGTCAGCCAGACGGAGTGCTCCAGGGCGTCGTCGTACTGGAGAAAGCTCTGCTGTGTGTTGAACGGCGGGTCGATGTAGACGAGCTTGACCTTGCCCAGGTACTGCCGAGCGAACTCGGGGAGGCGAGCGAGTGTGGTCAGGGCGTTGAGGGCGTCGCCCCGAATGAGCAGGTTGTCGGCCGCGCGCGTCTTGCCGACCTCTCCGACGCTCGCAACGTCGTGCAATAGGCGGACCTCTGCCACTCGGTAGTCGGAAGGATTCACCCACTCATAGGAGCCATCCTCGTGCGCCAGCAGGCGGAGCTGCTTGTTCGTCCAGGTGAGCTCGAGACGCCCTTCGTAAGGCGCAGCCACTAGACGCCCTCCTCAAGGACGAGGAACTCTCGGAGCCCCGATATGGCTACGTCGCTTCTCATTTGTAACGATTATAACATTATCTGTTGTCTGATGAGGCTACACATCACAGTCATGGGCTTGCCGGCCGTGTCCACCGGAGCCATCTAGTCAAGCGTACGCGCCGGTCGTACTCTCGGCTCAGGCCGGGACGCGGGAAGCGCTAGGCGTTCGGCTCGCCGCCCGGCCCACCCTCCTCCTGGCAGCTAAGGGCCGGGTCGGTCCAGACGATGGCCACGAGCGTACGAGAGCGGCGTCGACGAGCATTGTCGATGGCGGATCGCTTGCCTGCGCGCGCCGCGCGGAGTCGGCGGCGCGTTTCGCTTAGACCGTCCGCGGGTCCGGCTACCGTCGGCACGATGGCAGCGGCGATCGTGAGCTGGAGCTTGACGACGTGGACGGCGCTGACGGCCGTAGGCACGATCGGCGCCGTCGTTGTCGCGCTCTTCAACGAGCAGGTTCGGACGTGGCGCGCGCGGCGCGAGCGCCCGGATCTCGCGTTGGCGCACAGCCCTGACGACTCGGCGATCGAGAAGACCTTGCAGCAGGTTGGGCTGCGGAGCGTCGTCTTGACGAGCCGAGCGGCGTACCTGCGCTTCGCCGTCTCGAATCCGCCAGGCCGCGTCGCTGCCGAGGACGTCGAGGTCTTGCTCCAGCGGGTCGAGCGGCTGTCGGTGCTCGGCGAGCTGTTGGAGGAACCGTCCTCGTACGTCGGTCGCGTTCAGATCGGCTTCCCGGCGTTCGGATGGACGAACGTGCCGACGACGGCGCTGACCATCCCGCCCGGCGTAAGCCGAGTGATCGACCTCGCGATCTTCTCCGAACCGGTCGGCGAGCCTCCGCCGAGTGCCTTCCCGCCGCCAGAGCGGGTCGAGCGGCTCCGGCTCGCGATCACGACGGCGCCGAACGATCAGCGGCACCTACTCACGCCGGGCCGCTACAAGCTCTCGCTCGTGATCTCTGCGCGGAACGCGGATGCGCGCTACTACGAGACCGAGATCGACTTCGACGGCGAGTGGCCGGAGGAAGACGCCGCGGTCTGGGATCACCTTCGCGTCGTCACGCACCCGAGGCGAGTCCGCTACCCCGCTGCCGTGGCACCGGCGTGGAAACGAGCCCTGGCGAAACCCAGCGGCTGGCTAGGAGCGCGGGTCCGTAACGAGCGGCGGCGGGAGCATCGGCATCGGAGCGTCGCAGGTGGCTGTGAGCCAGCGGCGCGCGGACTGCGCCGCGCGGCGAAGGATCGGACCGGCTGCCTTCCGCGCACTCTCGGGAGCTCCGTCCACGCCCGTGCGTGCTTGCGGCGCTTGATCGATGAGTGCGAGCCCGCCGGCCCGGTGGAGCTTGAGCAGGTTGTGGACGGCGCAGGTGAAGCGCCACTGCTCGCGGGCGGCCTGCTTGCCGCGTAAGAGCAGCTTGCGCCCGTTCTGCACCGTGTCGATCTGGCCGAAGACCGGCTCGACGATCGCTTTGCGGCGGCTGTAGACGGCGCGGCCGTTCTTCGTTTTCAGCTTGCGCGCCATCCGCTGCTTGGGCGTCGCGTTCTTGGGGATCGGGCCGCGCGGCGCCGGCGGCGGCTCGGAGTGTTTGAAGCGGCCGGTGGCGATGTGCGGATCGAGCCCACGCTCTGTGGTGATACGGACGTTGTCCTCGGAGAAGTAGCCGGCATCGGCGGCAAGCGTCGTACCCGCGGGTAGCTCGACGCCGATCGCCTCCAGGTTGTCGGCGAGCTGGTCGAGCGCCGGCTCGAGCTGGCGCGCGTCCGGCGCCTCGTGCGAGAGTTCGGCCGCGACGATCACCTGCGCGGTCGAATCAACGACCGCCTGGCCGCTGTAACACTGGTGGAAAGCGCCGTCGGCGGTCTTCATGATCCGCGACTCGGGATCGGTGAAGTTGCGCTGCGCGCCCGGCTTGGGCTTGAACGGGTCACGCCCGTTCGGCGGTCGCCGCGGCTTCTTGCCTTCGGCTTTCAGCTCGGCCCGGCGCGCCCGCTCGTGCTCGGCCGCCTCGGCCTCGAGCGCCTGCTTGGCCTCCCGGATCCGCTCGAGCCGCTGCTCGCGCCGGCGCAGCTCCTCGGGCAGCTCGTCGCCGCGGCGGTCGGGCCCGAAGCGCTCGTCCTCGGCGGCGTCGACCGCCTCCGCCTCCTCCAAGAGCGCCCGCACATTGGCGCGGATGGCGGCGATCTCCGCCTCAAGCTGCGTCTCCGCCTTCACCATCCGCTCATAGCTCATCGCCTTGTGCCGCGAGGCGTTCGCGCGCAGCTTCGTCCCGTCCAGGGCAAGCGCGCCCAGCCCGACCAGGCTCGCCTGCCGACACAGCCGCAGCGCCTGCACGAACAGCCCGCCGAGCGCCTCCAGATGCCGCTTACGGAAGCGGGCGATCGAGCGGTAATCGGGATGCTGATCGGCGCACAGCATCCGCACCGCCACGTCCTCGTAGGTCGCCCGCTCCAGCTTGCGCGACGACACGACCGCGTTCGCGTAGCCGTACAGGAGCAGCTTCACCATCAGCCGCGGGTCGTAGGGCGGATACCCGCGCTCCTCCTCGTACGAGTCGTAGATCGCCGACAGATCGAGTGCGCCCGACTCGACCAGGTCCGAGACGAAGTGCGCGAGATGCCCCTCCGGCAGCCAGTCCGAGAGGACGGGCGAGAGCAACAACACCTGCTCGAGGTCGTAGGGCCGAAACGTCTTCTCCTCGCCGCCCGGCCGCCGCTCCTCGACAACCGCCGACGGCTCGACCTCGACCAGCCGCTCCTGCCCCTCAACCGCTTCTACCGCCGCCGCTGCCGCCATCGCCCCCTCCTTGACTCGACGCCAAGAACGAGGCTAGGACCCCGCCCGGATGGACCCGCTTACTGACCCGCGCTCCTAGGGCGCTAGTAGCAGCCGCGATGTGGAGGAGGACGGGCTCTGTTACGGTCGAGCAGCCGTCGTCGGAACACAGCATCGGACACTAGTCAGAAGTCAGAAGTCTGCCGGTTCGTGCGCGATGCAGCCCGCGATCACTCGGGCGCTCGGTACGCTGCTCCGCCTGGCGTTGCGCGCCACTCGGCGTAAAGGCGCTCTGCGCTGACGCCCTTCTGCACTTCGCTCGCCACGGCGTCCCAGTCAGCGGGTGCTGCGATGCGGGCGCTGTCCAACAACCAGAGTGAACTCGTAACTCTCCTTGAGGCTGCCACTACCCTGATATTCCGTAAGCCTCTCGCGGATCCTCCTCTCGAATCCGCCAACTCGACTTCCGAAGAGCTCTGGCGATGCGAAGGTGGTCGAGAATAGGTAACCAATGATCTGTTCAATCGTCCACTCACGAACTCCACGCACTTCGAGGCGTTGCGCGTCGGAAAAAGGCGACTCCTGCATGATCTCGATGTACGGCCGATCATGGTGAGTAAACTTGGACGATCGAGCGCGTCGCTCTTCACCCAAAAACTCCTGAACGGTAGCTCTTATCGCCTTCGCCCACTCATCTGGCGCGTTCCAAAGGCTCCCATCACCGCAAACCACGACCTTCCCACGAGGGGCCACAACGCGATCAAGGAGTTGGAGGACGCCTGCTTGATCTATCCAATGAAACGCCCGACAGATGGTTACGAGATCAAAGAGATCGTCCGTGTTCGCAAGGTACTCTTCTGCTGATGCCACAACCCACTTAACCCTCTTGCCAGAAACCTCAGGATGGTTACGTGCCTTATTACGAGCAATCTCTACCATCTTGGGATCGAGCTCAACGCCAACAAGAGTCCCGAATGTACTCCCACAATCAAAGATCACCTGCCCGGTGCCAGTGCCTAGGTCGAGTAGACGCGCCGGCCGATCCGCTTCAGGCTCGACGAAACTGCTAAGAACCGCGCAAGCTTCCGGAGGCACGCCAGGGCGATAGCGGTCATACCGCTCTGCGAGGCCCTCGAAGTATCCCTGCGTCATGCGTCCATTCTACGTTGTGCTCTCGATTACGTCGAGGGCGTGCAACACGGAGTCGACTGTCTCGACGCCACCGAGATCAGCGCGAGGAGGAACGATTCCGATATACACCGCTCGAATACCAACAGCCAATGGTGCGGCGACATCGGCTTCCCAGTCGTCTCCGATGTGAATAATATCAGATGCTGGTACCGCCTCCGTGTCGATGAGGTTTTCATACGCTCTCCGATCAGGTTTCACGTATCCTGTCCGCCACGAGGAATATGATGCGTCGATAAGGAAGCCGATCCATCCGGTGGTCGAGTCATCGATTTGAGAAACGTTCGATAGGGTCACTACTCGACCGCGGCTTCTTGCGCGGCCAAGGGCCTCGTGAGCTCCATCCTGCCACTCAAAGGCGGGGAGATACTCATCGAGGCATCGTTGAACGGCAAGCGCGGCAACACCTGAGAGATCCGCCAGGTCGCGCAGCGCTCTTTGGTCAAGCGGCGATGATCTTAGAAGCGTTCGAATTGCTGCCCTACGAGACTCCTCTCTGATCTGGAATCGGGTGCAGATCGCCTCGGCGCACGAGGTCGAGGCCCGGATCAGCGTTCCACCCACATCGAAGGACGTCACGACTGTCATTGCTTCGAGGCAGTAAAGACAACCTCTGCGGCGGAGCCGTCGCCCATATCGACCGCCGGCCCGCCGCCACGACGATCTAACGCGTCGCAAAGGTCATGGATTGCGGCAGACAGAGAGATTCCGCGACACCACGCTGTTCTGAACCGATCAAGCATCCACGCTGCGTTGATCTCGACGTATGTCACCCCAGAGGTGGCTGCTGCGAGGTGTGCCGCAACGTAAGGCTGATGGCCGTGAAACAGAACTGGCGCGCCCGCCCGCGTCAGCGTCTTTGCAGCAGAATGGGCTTGCAGCACCCCGCATCGGGCTGGCTCGAGCTGCCTCCACCGAGTGGTCGACGACTGCGTGCGAGGCGAGTCGAGCTCCCGCTCCCAGTCCGTGACGAACTCGCCGGTGACAATCGGCACACACGGGTCCCCGACTTCGTCGGCGTCGCGAGGTTCCTCGACCCAGCTGAGTCCGGACATCCTGCCGTAGCGGTCCAGCGCTTCCTGATACGAGGCCGTCCCGTGACAATCAACAGCGAAGGGAGTCGAACTCGTAAGTTTTGCGCCGTACGAGATCTTTACGAGGCTGCAGCCCGCTGAGATCTTGGCAGACGCCGCGTGATCGTCGATGACATCTGCGGTCAGCAGCGACACATAGAACTTGACTTTGTTCCGGGATCGGCTTCCCAGAAGCACTCGGAGCGGTACACCGCGCTCTGCGGCTACCGCGAAGAGCCAAGCGGACTCGAGATGAGCCGCCAAGACCGCCTGCGTGCCCGTGAAAGCGACTTCTGTCGTTCGTTGATGGTGCAGAGATTGCGCCGCGAGGGCGCGGGCGGCAACCGGGGCGACAGCCCTAGTCAGGCTCTCATCATTCCTAAACCAAAAAGAAGACGACGACGCCCGTTCGCCGCTTGCGAGCACGACCCGAAACGTGAAGACTCGCCCGGTGCCGCAGCAACTGGAGCCAAGGTCGAGAAGCTCAATGTCGGTGAGCGAAGAGGCCCCGTAGACGTTCATCATCTGACGATTCTTGCGAGTTCGACACGGCCCGGCGCGGCCGTCCACTCTTCGGAAGCCGTGATCGGTTCAGATCTCTCCCAGAGGGTCAGATCGTGCGGGCTAGGCCAATGCCTTCTTGCTTCAGTCGCCAAGGCAATCATGAGGTCATGGCTGTCGTCTGCTTGACTCTCGCGCAGAGCGAGGTCGACAACGGGGGCCGGCAGATCGATGCCTATGTCGCCAAGTAACCTTCGCGCTCCGGCGCACGACCGAAGGTTCAGATCGAGTACGGCGAACTGCCCCTGCGCCCACACCCCGTCGATGCAAAACGCGCCGGCGTAGTTCAGCACGCCTGCCGAATGCCGTATCGCGAATGAGACGACATGCTGTATGAGGGCTGCGTCGGAGTCGCGGACACCGGCGCCTCTTACTCCTCCCGCATAGATCACACCTGTGGTGAGATCAACCTCGTTGAGTGCCTCGTACACTCCTGATACGACGACGCTGCGATCGGTCACGTACCCGTAGACGGTTACAGGCGTCCCAGGAACGAACTGGCATAGGAAAATATCTCCCCGAGCATTGAGTGAGCTCAAAATGCGCTCGCACTGCTCAGGGGAGCTGTCCGCAGCGACAAAGCGAGCGGCCGCTGTCGCCATCGTTGCGACATCGCCGATGTTTGCCGCGTGTGCAACGACTGATCCCTTCTTCACCATCTCCGCGCAACGACGGTTCGCGACTAACGCGGGACACCGTTGATGATTGGGAATCGTGTGCGGCGGCAGGATGGTGAATTGAGCTGCTTTCGATTCAATCTCTTCAGGCACGGTTGGTCGAGACCCGATTACGGTGTAGAGGCCGCATTTCGCAACCGTTGGATACGAGCCAGCGTAGATAACCACTTGATCCGGACTTCCGAGCCTCGCGAGCGGTAGCAACAAGCGCTCACCGGGGTCTCTGAGGCAGGCGTCCAGGCGTGCCAAGATCTCGGAAACGAGCTCTGTGTGCCCACCGACTCCCGTCCCAGCATCACGCATCCCGACAACGCCTGTGAATGCCGCAAAGTAGAGCGCAATCGCGCGGCTCTGTGCAGATGGCCCTATGAGCACCACAAGCCGCCGGCCGATGGCCTGGCGCACGAGACGCGCGACCTCGGCGAGGATCTCGCCCGAGGCTTCTGGCCTCCTAGAGCGCACGTCCGAGCGCTGCCGCGACGGCTCTCGGGTGAAGAGTACCCTCTCGCTCTAGACTGGCGCGCTCTCTAGAGGCATCCACGACAGTCAAATGCCTTGCCTGTGGCGCGATGCCGCCATCAACGACGACGCGAATCGGTTCGCTAGACAACTCAACAAACCGTCTGGCTTCATCCACGGATATGGCGGGTTCCGTGCCTTGCGCGTCGAGGTCGCCTGACACGTTGGCGCTAGACGCCACGAGCGGCTCGCCTAGCGCCCTTGCGAGGTCTCCGAGGGGATCGTTCGGCACGCCGACGAGCGCGATAGGCTCACCGACACCAGGATGAAGAGCACTCTGACTCTGTGATCGCCACCGCAGCTTTAGCAGTAGATCTCCGGGCCAAAAATGGGCTGCGAGGACCCGCGCCTCATCGGTGAGCAGAAAGAGTTCTTCGGCCCAATCCGGCTGGCCGAGGCACAGCATGAGAACCTTGCTGTTTGGTCTCGCCTTCGCGCGGAAGATGCGAGACGCTGTGGTCGAGCAGCGAGCGCGACCGCAAACCATATACCACCGAGCCGTCGGGGCGACTACTAGTTCATCATCAGCCAGCGCCTGGGCTGCCTCGGCGATTTCAGCCTGCGACAGCGTTTTAACCATTACGCCGCAAGCTTGGGAAATCAGCAAAGGGGTCAGCCAATAAAACTCTCCCGTCGTGATCGACAACTTTCAGTCTAAAATAGATCATCACTCTTGGATTAGGCAACCGGTTCAAGCCGGCGGCATGTGGGCAAAGATAGTGAAGGATGATCGCATCGCCCGGCTCGGCGACGAAGTTCTGGGAGAGCTTGGTCCGAATAGGCTCTGGAGCTTCGTACCCATCTCCGGGTGGAGCATCTCCATGTGTGCGTATCCAGTCGGCCACCAGGAGGTGCCCACCCGGGATGAAGCGGAGCGGTCCAGATGACGTCGCGACCTGTGAGGCCGCTATTCCAACGAGCATGCTAAAAGAGTTCAGCGTCCCCGACGGAAGATGGCCGCACCAAAGACCATCGACGTGTACCGGCTTCTCTGGTTGGGCAGCGCCGCCGGCGCGTTCGGGAAGCCTGACTTGAACCTGCGCCCGCTCGACATTCTCTAGCTCAAGCGGCTCGACTAGGGACGATGCCAGATCGACTAACGGACTATCGTAAAACAGGGCGAGGATTTCAGGTCGCTCCGACATGTCCTCCGCGAACGTTCGTCTCGTGTACGCAGCTATCGCATCGGGATCATCTGGCGCTTGGACAAGCCACTCGAGAAGATCCCTGTGGATGCGGTCAATCTGCGCGCGCGGCACCGCCTTGCGCACGGCCACTGCGCCGGTGCGAGCGAAGGCTGCCTTCTGCTCAGCCGTGGCTCGGTGCGGCGCAGAGTGGCTCTGCACTATCTGGCTCCCGCGACGACATCCGTCTTGGCCCGTCCGCTCACCAATTGCGCCAACATCGTCAACCTCTGGTCGCGCACGTCAGGATGCTCGGCCTCCCGAACGAACAGGATCGCATGCCGGAACTGCTCGTCGGATAGCACACCACTTAGATTCCGGAAGAGCAGCGCCTCACTTTGCGGAAACCCCACAGGCGCGATCGGCCGAGAGTGTTCGATCACCACATCGACGATTTCTCCCATGCGGCGATTCAAGAGGGCAGCGTTTACATCATCGCCGGCCAGGACGGCTCCCTGATGCTGCGCAAGATACAGCGCTTTCCGACTTGCTCCATCGATGACGACGCGCACGACTGCAGCGGAATCTCGAGCGACGTTCGGAGCAGGCAGAACAAGGAAGCGCCCATACGGTGACACCGCGATCGCTGCGCGTTGTTTATTGGCCTCGCTAGGAACTTGAACAGACACGTGGGTCATACGACGGGCTGACCCGCGTACTCGTAGTACCAGAGGGGTCGGTAGTTCGACCATAGGTCGGGCCGGGTCGGATACTGCTTCAAGACGTTCTCGAATGACCGCCGAGCCTTCAAGAAGAACTCGTGAGTCTCGGCTCCCGGATGGCGGAAGGCAGCCATGAAGGGACCGTGCGCTTGAAAAATCTGCAGGTTCGGAAACATCGTGAGCGTCGATGCAGCGCGTCGGAGCCATTCGGTTACTGCCTCGATTGAATCGAGCCCAACGACAAGCGTTACACCGGTATCCACGCCGGCAAGACGCCCATTGTCGAGAACCTCGACTGCGTCGGTCACACTGAGGTCCGCCTTCGTGCGCTTCAAGATCAACGCGCGCCGGTTCACGCACTCAAGCGTGAGAATGACTGCCGCTGGTCCCGCTGCGTCGTTCAGAGCGTTGAACCCGGAGCGCGTACGTATGACCGAGCTCAGGATTCCGAGGCGCCCGCGAAAGCCGTAGGTGGAGAGAATGCGCCGCACGTGGCCCATATGCCTGACAGCCGCGTCTTCTTCACCAAAGCAACCTGTAGAAAGGGTCACGTCGGTAACGCCCGACAGCGAAGCAAGCTGGTGACTGGTGAGCGTACTGTCGACCCATGCTGACAAGTAGCGCTCCAGGTCTGTCAGAACTGGGTCGTTCCCTTCTAGGCCGGTATTTGGACAAAACACGCAGCCCGTACAAAGCGACCTCCGATTCGTATTGAGCGTGACGCTCTTCAGGCCGTTACGGAAGTAGCCGAGCTTGGCGTCGTCATGCTCGACTTCACACGCCGTCCCGATCGGAAGCCCATCGTCGCAAAGCTCGCCGTCGCGCAGTTCAAAAGGACTGTTCTCCTGCCCGGTGGGCAGGATGAGACGCCACTCGCGCGCTTCTTCGTCATCAATAAGCGTGAGGTGCAGCCGAGCACGGCCTCCGTACGAAGGCGACCGAAGGCCATACAAGTTCAATCTGATCAGACTGCCGTCTCGGCCGTCGGCGCTCAACCTCGGCTCTCCCCTCGAATACCTCAGCTCTCCAAGTACCAATTCTAGCAATTTCACCCAATTAGCTGCTCGCCGGCAGTAACGAGGTCACTCACCCGGCATCGTGACGCGCGGCGCACTGCCTCGGCTGTCACAGCATCCTGAGAGTTTACGAGGACCCGCATTAGAGGCTGACTCGGCAATTCGATCGGGATCCAATGAAGCATCGACTCGGTAATGGCTCTCGAAAACGACGAAACCACAATCGAGTTGGTGGCCGCCTCCTGTAGTCCTTTCTCCGCAAGAACAAGACGCGTCGGAGCAGAGACATGGACTGGGGTTTTCTGCGAAAGAACAAGTGCCGCCTCGAGGGCCGTCCGTGTATGGGAGTTACCCAAGACGATCAGACCGATGTCACTTCCGGAGCCAGATGCATCGCCAAGATACCAATGCTTTACGCCCAAGTGGTCTATGTCATCGGCCGGCGGCGAAGGCGGCTCCCATTTATCGTAGACGACGCACTCGACCGGTGTCCCTGATTGATCAAGGGAGTCATAGATATCATGCGCATCATGCGGCAACAGGAAAGAACATAGGCCTGGCGGAAGAGAAGTCAACATTGCTAGACCCGAGTCGTCTCGATGCGAGTAGACGTTGGACCAACCTAAAGAGGTCAAAATAATTGTCAACCGCGCGAGTTGAACCGCGTTTTGGTCCCGCTGGCGCCGCGACGAGATCTGCAAAAAATGCTGATTGAGGATTGGGTTCGCGTAGAGCATGAAACCTATGTACGAGATGAACCAGGCTGGTTGCCCAGCGAGCGTTGCGCCCATCGCATATGTAACACACTGTTCTTCTGACAGCTGCTCGTAGACGTTGTGTCCAGTTTGTCGGAGCGCCTCTAATTGATTCGACTCCAGCTCGTCCGGGCAAGCCACCACGAGTCCCGCTTTGGCCGCCGCGATCTCCACTAGACCGTGCGATATCGTGCTCGCGTCGCTGCGCTTGCCGCTGCGGTTGGACATAGCGAGTTTCGACGAGCCTGCGTTGCCAGCATCACCCATCACCAAGGTAGGGCCGCTCTTTTCGACAATCAGCCGCGCGTGGTCGGCAAGACGTGACTGCACCCTCAGTCGTCCATCAGCGTTGAACCGGGTCTGCGGCTGGTAGAGCTCAAGCCACCCGTCGAGCCACTCAACAGCCGCTGCCGTCGACAGCCGGCGCATCGGAGCCTTGTGCACCCTCGGTGTTCCCACAGTCACAGTTCCATCGGGGAGCGGCGGCGCGCCTTCTCCCTTCTCTGACCGCAGCATGATGAGATGCGGACGATCTGCGTGGCTGAGGCCAGCCACGATCTGCCGACTCAGGCCGTCAAGATCGCTTGAGGTGACCTCCGTGGTCGCCCACCCCAACGGTTCAACTAGAGCCCTCCGTTCACCTGGGGTTAAACGACCAAGGATGCTGGACCCGGTCATCCGTTGAGCATTCAAGTTCACGAGCACGAGAGGCTGGCGTGCTCGAGGCGCTTCAATAGGCGCCAAGAGGCTGGCGAGAGTCGAGCCAGTCTCAAATTCTCCATCTCCGATAATCACAACGACCGGCTCCGGAGAGGCGACCGAAATACCCTGTGCCACTCCCAGCGCATGCCCAAGGGCTCCGCCGGCCCAGGCGACGCCGGGCCAGTCGGCGCTGATCTCGGTCGGCATAACCGTCCCGAAATCGCGACACAACGTGACGAGCCCGTCCCGCGTCGGCGGGTAGCCTCGCGCAGCGAGAGCACCGCAGTAGAAAGACCATGCGAGCCATGCTGCGCCCGCGTGTCCTGTACCTAGCACCACTCGGGGAGTGACTGCCAGCGTTGCAGACGCGTCGGTCAATGACGCAAGGAGTCGGGTGATACCGGGGACACAGCCCCAGTGACCCGAGACACGTGGCTTTACATCCTCCGAACCCAGCGGCCGCTCGCGCGACGGATTGTCAACGAGGTGAAGAAGGCAGAGCGCAACATAGTCAAGCATCGCGGCGAAATTGCGGACTTCGCCGGACGCCGCCGTCACGAAAACCAATCCACGACTGCGCGAAAACTGTTCACTGCTGCCGTAAGAATCGACCGTCCTATATCTGCGTCTGCACCAGTTGGATCACCGATCACGCCGGAACGCCCTACTCTCGGATCATGCGTCAGCCACGGCGCGTCAATTCCACGGTTGGTGACGAACTTCCTGATGAACTCGGCATCTATGTCGAGTTGGTCATCCTTCCCCCACCTGTCGAGGTAAACGAGGTCGGGTCGCGTCGCCAGCATTACCGATGTCTCGGAACGGCCGCCGTGTACTTCTGGAATCCCTGGCTGCCCCGTAACTGCCGCGAGAGCGGATGGATGGACTACAAGCGTCCTCACATCATTCTGATCCGCCAATGTTCGGCACGCAATTTCAAGGATGGGTCGATTGCCGCCATGGCCGTTCACGATAACCACGCCCGTTGCGGCGCACGATGCGCTTGCTGATTGACAAACAGCAACCACTGTTTGAAGAAGATCTGTACCGGCTACACCAACAGTTCCGGAAAAGCCGGAGTGTTCCGGGCAGTACCCGTACGCAATAGACGGAAGTACGAACCAGTCGAAGTCCTGCCGATACGCCGTTGCGAATCTATCTGCGTACGTCTCCGCAAGAATCGTATCCGTAGCAAGCGGAAGATGCGGTCCGTGCTGCTCGGTGGAACCAACGGGTAGGAGGAGAATCACGCGCCCGCGATGTGCAATTTGCTCGACCTCATTGGTCGAAAGATCTTCTAGTTTGCTCACGTGCCCGCTCTGTTGATCGCGCGAATCACGACTCATTTGTCTACCTCGCTACTTTCGGTTGGCGCCCCGCGTAGGTAGGCGCGGGCTTCCGATATGAAGCTGGCGCGATCACCGCCGCTCTTGGCGAGTATGTACCGCAGGTGCTTCGCTTGCTCTGGGCTGAGCTCGTAGCTCCACCCGGCGAGGCGGATGAGGCCTTCGGCGTTGAACTCGGCTTCACCGTGGAGGATGCGTTCGCCGTAGCGATCGAGATAGTCGTGCATCCGGCTGAGGAGCCGGGCGACGAGCCATAGGCTGGTGCCGGAAGCGTCATCAACCTCCGCTTGCGCCGTTTGATCCCCTTCGGCCTCGAGCCGAGCCTTGCAGATGAGTTCCGCACGGAGTTCGTAGACGAGAGCCCAGATGCGCGAGACGAGCTCTTCGTGCTCGTTGACTTCCCCCGGGGTCAGAGTCGGCGTGTCGCCCGAGATCTCGATCTTGGGCGGCGCCTTCCGGCTTCGGGGCGTGTAGGTCTGGCTGTCTTCGTGAAGGAGCCAGGCGAAGTCTCGTAGGAGTCGCGGCTCGATGTGCTTGCGGAAGTGGGTGTCGTTGTAGCCCAAGATGCCAGCGGCGCGCCGTCTGCGATGCGTGAGAGTCGTCCCCCGGTCCTCTGCATGAACGGCGAAGAGGCATCGCAGCGCCCGCGCCTCTTCTCCCTCTCCCAGGCCCGTTAGAAATCCATGCAGGAGCCCGTTTAGGGCTTTGACTCGGCTGAGGAAGCGGCCCGCATCGATCGCTCGGGCGCGTACACCGCGAAGCTCGAGGAGTACCTCCGGTGCCGCGTCGGGCTTGACCGGAAGGCCGACGCGAATGCCGCGTTTGAGGGCCGCTGTCAACTCGTCGAGCGGAGGCGGGACGACGTCATCGGCCGGAGCAGTGCGATCTGGTGTGCCCACTTCATGCCCAGTTTCGCACCTCCCGGATGCCCAGGACGGACGCGCACGATCGAGCCAGCCGGCATCAGACCGGTCAACGACGAGAGAGGGGCACGGAATGTCGGAACTGGTTCCCTACGGCGACCGTGACGTAATGACGCCCGACGAGATCGCCTTGCTTCGTTGGGACGACGACGGCGGCGCGGTCGATCCCCTGGATGACGAGCCGATCGAGATGGGCTCGATGCAGTGGCTGAGCGATCCCGTGTCGATCGAGGTCGGTGTGGACGTCGTGCAGTGGCCGGCGGGCGGACGGGCGGCCTGATGGGCTTCAAGCGTCACAACAAGAGCCCGGCGGCCGGTGCGTCTCGGCCCGTCGCTAAGCACTCGCGGCGCGCGCTTGAGGTGCGCCGGGAGACGGTCAGAGGCTCGGGTGAGAAGGCCGCCCGGCGCGACCTCGAGAGCGAGAAGGCGATCGGCACGCGGACCTCGTTTCAAGACGGGCTGCACGCAGCCCAGGGAGAGGCGGCGAGCAATCGGATCGAGACCGCCATCGCGGAGATCGGAGCCGTCGATGAAGAGCTGGCAGACGTCGAGTGCGAGAAGGAGTGGCGGACGAACGACGTTGAGCGGGCCGACGACGCGCTCGACAATGCGGTCGCCAACCGGGACAAGATCCCGAAGCCGCGGCGCATCGGGCAGATCTCCCCGCTGGTCTACGCAGGGATCATGGCTCTGTTTGCGGCGGCCGAGTATCCGCTGCTGAAGCTGTCGTTCACCCGCCTGCCGGTCGACGACCAGACGATCCGGGTGATCTCCGTGCTGGTCGGGGCGACGCTCGTGGCCGGTGTGCACGTGCTCGCCCTGGCGGTGTCGCGACTCGTGCAGGCGGAGGGCGACCGGATCGAAGGCCGGCGCGACTGGCTCGCTCATCGCGTGGTCGTCGTGCTGGCCGCCGTGTCCTACGTCTTCGTCGTCGTCGGGCTCGCATTCGTGCGGGCGGGCGAGATCATCGGGATCGGCAACGCGTTCGCCGGGCACGGCGTCAGCCAACCGGCCTGGCTCGGCGTCGCGCTCGGCTGCCTGCACGCGGCGACTCTGCTCGCCGCGTTCTACGTCGCCTACTACCGCGCGCGCGGAGCCGAGTGGCGCGACGCGCAGATCGAGGTGAACGAGCGGGAGACGGAGCGGACAAACACAGAGCGCGCACTCGAAGGGGTTGAGCGGCACGAGGCGCGGCTTCATGTGCGCCGGGAGGCGATCGCCGACAGCGCAGACCACGATCTCGACCAGCTGCTTCGCCACCACCAGCACGAGCAGGCGAAGTACCTCGCCATCCTCGTCCGCCAGCTCGACAACCCGCCGAAGCCGATCGACGACTGGGACACGGCGAAGACGCCGCGCGCCCGGCACCTGCCACCCGCGCACTCGACCAGGACCAAGGCGAAGGCGTCCGAGAACGGCAAGCCTCCTGCGGCTTCGGCGGGGCGGATCAAGCGCGCCGTTCACGACCACGACCAGAAGGAGGACAGGCGATGACTCGATACCAGATCAAGCTCCTGCCCACGCTCCTCGCCGTGCTCGTCGTCTCCTTGGCGGCGAGCACGGTGTCCGCGGGGACGTCGGTCTCGCAGCGGGTGCTGCTCGCCGATTACAGCCTCGACTCGACGCCGGCTGAGCGGACGGAGGCCGTGCGGATCGTCGGCGAGATGGCCGACCTCGCCGCCGCGGATCAGGGCGTGGTTGCGGCCGCGCCGTTCCAGGCGAGCGCTCTGGCCACGATCACCTGGCCGATCCTCCACCGCTTCACGCCCAAGCCCTCCGACCCGAACTCGTACTACCGCAAGCTCGATCTCGCCCAGCAGGCCGAGGCGGTGAAGCAGCAGGCGAAGACGCTCTTCGGCCGTCAGAGGCGCGTGCAGGGCACCGACGTTCTCGGCGGCCTGATCGCGGCCAGCGAGCTCTTCGCCTCCGAGCCGGCCGGGCCGCAGACGCTCGTCCTGAACTCGAACATGTGGGCCTACAGTCCCGCCGACGGGCTGATTCTGAAGAAGCAGCGCCTCAGCCTCTCCCAGATCACGCGGCTGATCGACAGGCTCGGCCGGGCCGGGAAGATCGCACCGCTCCGCGGGGTCTGCGTCTACGTGGTCGGGGCGGGGCTCGACCCCGGCCGGCAGATCCCGACCTCGATCCAGATCAGCATGCGCGCCTTCTGGAAAGCGTACTTCGCGCGCGCAGGCGCGATCGTGCGCGCCTGGACGCCGACCCTCGCCGCCGAGCCGTCGTGCTGAACGGGACCGGGCACGATCTCGGCACCGCCCTCGTGGTTGTGCTGGCCGCCCTCGTCGGGGCCGCCTTCGCGATCCCCATGCAGATCCAGAAACCCGGGAGCCCGCCTGGACAGCCTCAGCCAACGCCAGCTCCCCAACCGGATCCCGCGGTCGAGCTCAGCGTCTTCAACGCGGCGCCCGGCTACGAGTGGTCGCTCACCCGAGCCATCGAGGCGTGGAACACGAGCGGCGTTCGCGTCCACCTCTACCTTGCCCACGAGGCGGGCGCGGACATCACCGTGACGATCGCCTCTTCGAGCCCGTGCGGCTCCGACCCGGACGTTGCGGCCTGTACCGGCCTGGGCCACTCCGGGCCTCGAACGATCTGGATCGTCCAGCGACTGGACCGCTTCGACGAGGCGGGCGTGCTTGTCCACGAGCTCGGCCACATCCTCGGTCTCAAGCACGACACGAGCGGCGGCTGCGCCGCGATGACGCCGTCCCTCTGGGAGAACTGCGACCCGCCTCCGCCCGGCGAGTGGCGCTGCCGGCTGCTCGCGCCAGCCGACAGCGAGCGCGCAATCCGGATCCTCGGCGGTGCAGCACGACCGGCGACCGGGGCCGTCTTCTGCCGCACGGGGGAGTTCGCGTCCTGAACCCCGGCAACCCCTACCTGCGGTTCGCCTTCGGAATCCTCGCGATCGCGGTCGCGCTGAACGTCGCCTGGTGCCTGATCCAACCCGTGATCCCGGCGCTACTCGTAATTGCAGCGCTGATCGGTGTCGTCGTGATCGTCCGCTGGTACCGCGGGCGCTGGTAGTGACGGAGTTGAGCATCTGCCCGAATCCGAGTGCGGTGAGTCGTAGCGTGACGCGGCTCGCCGTCCACTTCAGTAGCGCAACGGATGACTGGGCGACGCCGCAGGAGTTCTTCGACGAACTCGACGCGGAGTTCGACTTCACGCTCGACGTGTGCGCCTCGGACTCGAACGCGAAGTGCGGGCTCTACTTCACCCGGGACGACGACGGCCTCTCGCAGACGTGGGACGAGGAGCGGTGCTGGATGAACCCGCCCTACGGCCGCGAGATAAAGGGATGGATGCGGAAAGCGTACAAGTCGAGTCTCGAGGGGGCGCTCGTCGT
The DNA here is from genome assembly GCF_003351045.1 of Gaiella occulta. Taxonomy (GTDB): domain Bacteria; phylum Actinomycetota; class Thermoleophilia; order Gaiellales; family Gaiellaceae; genus Gaiella; species Gaiella occulta. The sequence goes on along the minus strand of NZ_QQZY01000008.1, from coordinate 12,671 downwards.
CTGCCTCGTTCCCGCGCGCACGGATACGGCATGGTGGCACGACTACGCGGCGAAGGCGACCGAGATCCGCTTCGTGCGGGGTCGACTCCGGTTCGGTAGCGCGAAGCACTCGGCTCCGTTCCCGAGCGCAGTCGTCGTGTTCAGGCCGCGCGTAGCGGAGGGCGTGTGAGCGTCTTCCCTCCGTCGTACGCCGAGCATCGCCGTCTTTCCCCGCTTGGTCGTGCTTGTGGGGCCAGTGGGTTGGTGGCGGGGGCGTTAGTGAACAGCGGCCGGTCTGTACCGGTCGCTGTTGTGGAATTGGCGACCATCGTTGACGTGATGCGTGCGCGCATCGTTTACTAGAAACGAGCCTAGTGATGCGTATGCGCATCACGTTGATACGGGCGGGAAAGGAGGCGCGAGATGAGCGAGGACAAGCAACCGGGGCGGCGGATCACGATTCGCTCTGTGCGTCGAGATCCGCCCGATGTTCGAAAGTTGAGCCGGGCCTTGATCGCGTTGGCCTATGCCCAGGCGAAGGCCGAGGCCGACGCCCAGGCCGAACACAGAACTGCCGGTCAGAAGCCGCGCAGGCGAGGGCCCGATGGGGACTGAGCTGCTTCTGGGTGCCGCCGTGGCTGCGATCGGCGCCGGCTGGCTCCTATTGGACGGACTTCATCGTCGACCGGCCCTGAGCTGGCTGACGCTGCATTGGCCACGAACCCTCGACGCCGGATCCTGCCTCGCCGTCCTGCGGCAGCTGGCGGCCGACCGGCGCGCGGGCGTGGTCGTGATCGAGACGAGCGCCGCAGCTGGCGAGGTCAGCTATCGGCTCGGCGTCAACCCGGCGGCGGTCGACGAGATGGGGCATCTCCTCCACTCACTCGTCACGGACATGGAGATCACAGCGACAGCGGAACGGCCGAAGGTCAATGCCGCCTGGCGCGTGATCGTGAATACCAAGCAGCGGGCGCTGCGCCACGACGATCCGCTGACCGTCACGCGCGCGCTCCTGACCGGCCTGGCCGCTGCTCGAAAGAGCGAGACCGTGATTATCCAGTGGGCGCTCGGTCCTCGGCGCGTGCCGTTGCCGGTAGCAGCGAACATTGGCGCGGGTGCGACAGAGCCTGCCTGGCGAAGCGCCCTGTTCGGCACCGCCCGGCCGCTTGATGCCGAGCAGCGAGGGGCGCTCGGGGCCAAGCGCAGCGAGCACGGCTTCGCCTGCGTCGCCCGGGTTGGCGTCCAAGCCAAATCGGCCGCCCGCGTCCGCGCATTGGCGGTCGGGGTGCTGGCCGGGCTTCGCGCAGCCGAGTCTCCCGGTGTCCGGCTGAGCCTCACGCGCGAGCAGCCGTCCCGGCTGATCGACGCGGTGGTGCCGTTTCTGCGCTGGCCGCTGGTGATGAACGTCGCCGAGCTGGTTGGTCTCACCGGCTGGCCGGTCGGAGACGAGCCGCTACCGGGCGTGCCCCGCGAAGGCGCACGGTTGCTTCGCGGCGAGGCTCGGCTCGCCGGTCACGGTCGCGTCATCGCCCGCTCGACAGCGCCCGGAGATAACCGTCAGCTTGGCCTCTCGATCAGCGACGCTCTCCAACACTTGCACGTGATCGGGCCGACCGGCACCGGCAAGAGCACGGTTCTCTTGAACTTGATCGTCCAGGACATGGCCGCCGGTCGGGGAGTGGTTGTCGTCGACCCGAAGGGCCAGCTCGTCGACGACGTTCTGGCTCGCGTTCCGCAGGGCCGGCTTGGCGATGTTGTGGTTCTTGATCCAGCGGATGCGCAGCGGCCCGTCGGCCTGAACCCGCTCGCCGGCGCGTCCGGGAACCCGGAGCTGGTTGCCGATCAGGTCCTGGCCGTGTTTCACAGCCTGTACGAAAGGAGCTGGGGTCCGCGTACCCAAGACATCCTCCACGCCTCGCTCTTGAGTCTGGCCGGTCGAGGCGAGACCTCGTTGTGCGCCCTGCCGCTGCTGCTAACGAACCCGCAGGTCCGCCGTCGGCTGCTTGCCGGGCTCGATGATCCGATCGCGCTGTCGCCGTTCTGGGCCTGGTTCGAGGGCATAAGCGACGGCGAGCGCCACCAGGCGATCGCGCCAGTGATGAACAAGCTGCGGCCGTTCCTCCTGCGCCGTCGGGTGCGCGGAGTGCTCGGTCAGACCACACCGCGCTTCCAGATCGAGGAGGTCTTCAGCAAGCAGAAGATCCTGCTCGTCTCGCTGGCCAAGGGTCTGCTCGGCTCGGAGGCCTCGAGCTTGCTGGGCTCGCTGGTTGTGGCGGAGCTCTGGCACGCGACGCTTCGCCGGGCTGCCGTGCCCGTGTCGCTGCGCCGCCCGGTGACGGTCTTCATCGACGAGTTCCAGGACTACCTGCACTTGCCGACCGATCTTGCCGACGCGCTGGCCCAAGCCCGCGGCTACTCCGTTGGGCTGACGCTCAGCCACCAACACCTCGGGCAGCTTGCCGCTGGCTCGATGCGCTCGGCGGTTTTGGCCAACGCTCGCTCTCGAGTCTGCTTCCAGCTCGCGGCTGAGGACGCGCAGGTGATGGCCCGTTCCGCAAACGGTCAGCTTCATGCAGACGACTTCCAGCAGCTCGGGCTGCATGAGGTCTACGTCCGCCTGGTGGTCGGCGGTCGAGTGACGGGGTTCGCCTCGGGCCGGACGCTGCCGCCGCCGTTTGTGACCTCGGATCCGGCGGTCGTGCGCGAAGGCAGCCGGCTCCGCTATGGTCGCCCGGTCGCCGAGGTCGAAGCCGAGATCGCTCGGCTCGCGGAGGGCGACGAGCCGGATGGCGGGCCGGTCGGAACGCGGCCAAGGAGACGACCATGAGCGTCCCGGTCGGCTACCCGGCCGCGCTGGCCACCGTTGTAGTGGGCGTACCGATCGCCTACCCGGTCGCGTGGACCCGCACGATTGCTTTCACCTGGAAATGGGCGCAAACCATCCGCTTTCGTGCGGCGACTGATGCACACACATGGGGTTCCCCATGAGTGCCCATCGCGGGCCGCAGGGTCTTGAGCGGCTGCGCACGGAGCTGAGCGAGCGCGACCTGATCGTGCTCGCTTCGGTGGCCAGCCATCGCTTCCTGACCGGTCGCCAGATCGAGGCCTTCCACTTCAGCGAGCACGCAAGTTCCGTCACTGGCTCGCGGGTCTGCCGACGAGTTCTCGCCCGGCTGGTCGAGCAGCGATTGCTGGTTCGACTGGAGCGTCGGGTAGGAGGAGTCCGGGCTGGATCGGCGTCCTATGTGTACGCGCTCGGGTCGGCCGGCAACCGGCTGGTGAGCAACCCGCGCGGGAAGCGGGCCGAGGAGCCCTCACGGGTGTTTCTCGATCACACGCTGGCGGTTGCCGATGCGCACCTGGCGCTCCTGCAAGCGGCAGATGCTCGCCGGTTCGAGCTGATCAGCGTCGAGACCGAGCCTGCTGCGTGGCGCCGGTTCCTCAACTCGGCTGGCGCGCGTGAGACGTTGCGACCCGACCTGTATGTGGTCAGCGCGCAAGGAGAGTTCGAGCATTGCTGGTTCCTGGAGATCGACAACGCGACTGAGAGCACTCCGGCGGTGCTGCGCAAGTGCCGCCAGTATCAGGCCTACTGGCGCACCGGCATCGAGCAGCAGCGCAGCGGCACCTTCCCGCTCGTCGTCTGGGTCACACCGAACGATCGTCGCTGCAAACAGCTTGCCGAAGCGATCGCCAGCGCGCGGAAGCTGCAACCCGAGATTTTCAGGGCTGTGGCCTCCGACGAGCTTGTCGAGCTCGTGGCAGTGGGGGCGGCATGAGCCCGAGGTTGCGCAATCGGATCCTCGTCGGTGATGTCCGCGAGCGGCTGCGCGAGCTTGCGGACGCGTCCGTTGACTGTGTGATCACCAGCCCGCCGTATTTCCAGCTCCGCGATTTCGGCATGGCAGGACAGCTCGGCCTGGAGCCAACCGTCGGCGACTGGGTCGAGGAGCTGCGGGTCGTGCTCGGCGGTCTTATCCGCGTACTGAAACCGACCGGCTCGCTCTGGCTGAACCTCGGCGACACCTACTCGCGCCATCACCGCTCCGGCGCGCCGCCCAAAAGTCTCGTGCTCGCCCCCGAGCGGCTGCTGCTGGCCCTGGCCGCCGACGGCTGGATCGTCCGCAACAAGCTGATCTGGGCGAAGACCAACCCGATGCCCTCCTCGGTCGCCGACCGGCTGAGCGGCACCTACGACGTCGTCTACCTGCTCGTGCGTTCGGGGCGCTACCACTTCGACCTGGACGCGATCCGGCTGCCGCACCGCTCACACCGGACTGATCGACGCGCTGGCAGGCCTGTTTACCCGCCACCCGGGCAGGGCGCGCCGTCCTGGGACAGCGATCACGGCAACCAGGGTCTGGCAGCGCTGCACGCCCGTGGCCAGGTCGGCCACCGCCTCGGCAAGAACCCCGGCGACGTCTGGCAGATCCCGGCTGCCAACTACCGCGGCGCTCACTTTGCGACCTTCCCTGAAGCGTTGGTCGAGCGACCGTTGCTGGCCGGCTGTCCGGAGCGCGTCTGTCGCCGCTGCGGCCGCCCGTACAAGCGTGGAGGCCGCGTCTCGAGAAGCCAACTCGGAGCCAGCCCACCGCGGCGCGCTCCCCGCGACGTCCATCGCTTCAAGCATCACTACCGCGTCATCCGCACGCGCGGCCCGCTCCGGCCCGGCTGCAGCTGCCGGGCGGCAAGCCAACCCGGGCTGGTGCTCGACCCGTTCTTCGGGGCAGGCACGGTCGCTCTCGTCGCCGCCCAACACGGCCGCGACTGGATCGGGATCGAACTCAACCCGGACTTCGCCCGGCTCGCGAACGAGCGGATCGCCAACGCGCGAACCGACCGGGCAACGACGCAAGCCTCAAGCGAGCGGCAAGCGGCATGAACGACGTCCTTGGGCTTGATGGCCCACCGGCGGACGGAACCCAGGAGGACCTGGAAGTTCTGCCCGCCGCACAGCCATCCATCCCTCTCGAAAGGAGGCATGAGCCATGACAAAGGCTCAAGAGGTGTACGACCGGGTCGAGGCGCTAGTCGCCTCGGGCGTTCGGAAGGCAGACGCTTTCCGGCAGGTCGCTGACGAGTTCGGACAGCCGTTCAACTCGATGCGCGGCGCCTACTACGCCCACACCCGCACCAGCGGTCAGTCAACCCCGCGGTCGCGCAAGCGCGAGGCGGCGAACGGCGATCCGATCGAGCAAGCCACGAGTGTCCTCACCAGGGCAGTCGAGTCGATCGACGCCGAAGTCGCCGCCGCCAAGACGCGCGTCGACGAGGCCAAGACCGAGTACGAGCACCTCCGCGACACGGCCGCAGAGCGCAAGGCCAACATCCAGGTCAAGATCGACGCTCTCAAGGCCTAATCGCACCGGATGGTCGGTGGCCCGGATTGGAAACAATCCGGGCCACCCTCAAACCTCACATCAACTTGAAAACAAGGGGGCAATATAGTAAAATATGTTAGAGAACATTACCCAGATAATTACCCAGACGAATACACTAAGAACATCATCAACAGATCGTGTTGTGGAATGGTCAACAACGCGATGCGTATGCGCATCAAGCGTGATAAGATGGGTTCGTAACTGGAGTAGATCGCGCATGATTCCTGAGCAAGCCAAGGCACTGGGCAGGTTTCTGAAAGAACGGCGGACGGCGCTCGGTCTCTCGACCAGAGCCCTCGCCGCGCGCAGCGGCGTCGACATGGCGACAGTGGTGCGGCTCGAACAGGGAGCGTTCGTGGAACCGCGGCCGGACACCCTGCGCGTGATCGCCAGGGCGCTCGGCGTCAGTCTTGCCGATGTGTTCGCCCTTGCCGACTACGTCGTCCCCAGCGAGCTGCCGACCTTCACTCCCTACCTGCGGGCGAAGTACCGATCTTTTCCTCGCAAGGCGATCGCCGAACTCGAGCAGTACTTCGATGACCTCGCCGCCCGCTACGGAATCGACCCGGCTGGCCCCGCCCCGGGCGAGGACGAAGCGCCAGAACCTAAGAAACGGAAACGATGAGGAAGAGATGTGAGGGAACGGGAGGTGGGCACACGACAAGGATCACAACCGGCCGGATGCCCGAGCGCCTTGGCTCAACTGCGGGAGCTCGTCCCGCGACGCCCACTTCGCTATGCGGAAGCACTGCGTATCGCGGAGCGGCAAGCGGAAGCGCTACTTCGATTAGCGCCGTCGAAGGAGCCACCTGTGCCGACTGAACTCATCACTCGCCTCCCACGACTCCAAGTGGTCGTCGACGACATTCCTATCTCCGGCTCGGCCCACTGGAACGGAAGTGCCTGGCTGATCGTCCTCAACCGACGCCACCGGGCGCCGCGTCAACGCTTCGCGCTCGCCCACGAGTTCAAGCACGTCGTCGACCACACGACACACTCCTTCCTCTACACCGGCATGCCCGGCATGTCGGCCGCCGAGCAAGCCGAACGGGCTGCCGACTACTTTGCCGGCTGCCTCTTGACGCCAAGAAGGTGGCTCAAGCGCGCCTGCAGCAACGGCCAAAGGACGCCGCGCGAGATCGGCAGACTCTTCACCGTCCCAGTGCCGGTCGCCAACACTCGGCTCACGCAATGCGGATTCGCGCCACGGCATCGACGCCGACAGCGCGTCCTGCGGATCGTTGTTCGGACACGGCTCCTCCGGCGCTGTAGCCGCCGCCGCACGAGGGGCACCCTATGAGCGCATCCGAGCAGGCGACAGACAACACCTCCCCAGGGATGGCTCAGGCCGTCATCTACCTGCGTGTCTCGACGAAAGAGCAAGCCGAAAAAGGCGGTGAAGCCGAGGGCTACTCGATTCCAGCTCAACGCGAGGCCTGCAAGCGCAAAGCCACCTCGCTGGGAGCCGTTGTCGTCGAGGAGTTCGTCGACCGTGGCGAGAGCGCAAAGAGCGCCGACCGTCCGGAGCTTCAGCGGATGCTCGCCTACGTACGCGAGAACGAAGTCGGGCTGGCGATCGTCCACAAGGTTGATCGACTTGCCCGCAGCAGAGCCGATGACGTCGCGATCAACCTTGCTTTGAAAGCGGCCGGAACCACGCTCGTCTCGTGCAGCGAAAACATCGACGAGACGCCAAGCGGGATGCTGCTGCACGGGATCATGAGTTCGATCGCCGAGTTCTACAGCCGCAACCTCGCCAACGAAGTCATGAAGGGATTGGTGCAAAAGGCTCAGTCCGGCGGCACACCCGGCAGGGCTCCGATCGGCTACCTGAACGTGCGCAAGTTCGAAAACGGGCGCGACATCCGGACGGTCGAAGTCGACCCGGTCCGCGCGCCACTCGTCGCGTGGGCGTTCGAGGCCTACGCCAACGGCGAGTGGTCACTCCGAACGTTGCTTGCCGAGGCCACCAGGCGTGGGCTGACGACCGTTGCACGTGGCGTGCCGCTCGGGCTAACAACCTTCAATGACATGCTCCTCAACCCCTACTACGTGGGCTACGTCCGTTACATGGGCGTCCTCTACCCGGGCAGCCACCCACCGCTTGTCAGCCGCCAAACGTGGGATCAAGTGCAGCAGATCATGGCGACCCGCACCCAGGCGCACGAGAAGGAGCGCGTCCACCACCACCATCTCAAGGGCAGCCTCTTCTGCGGCCACTGCAAGACCCGGATGATCGTCAGCAACGCCAAGAGCCGCTCGGGGAAGATCTATCCCTACTTCGTCTGCTCTGGCCGGCACGAGAAACGTAACGACTGCATGATGAAGGCCGTCCTGATCGAGACGGTCGAGGAGAAGGTCGAGCAGCACTACCAGACCATCCAGCTTGATCCGAAAGTCGGCCGAGTGCTCCACAGCGCACTCAGCCACGACCTCGCTGTCTACCAGCGCGAAGCAGGCGCCGAACACGACCGGCTGAAGAAGCGCCGCCGCCGGCTGATCGACGAGCGCGAAAAACTCCTCCAAGCCCACTATGCCGGAGCGGTACCTCTCGACCTGCTCAAGAGCGAACAGGACCGGATCGCAAGCCAGCTCGACAAGATCGACGCGCGCCTCCAAGCAACCGACGACCACAACGGCGCTATCCAGATCAATCTCCAAGCCACACTCGCCCTCGCCGACGATTGCCACGCCAGCTACCGCTCGGCAACCTCAACCGTCAAACGGCAACTCAACCAAGCCTTCTTCGCACGGCTCTACGTCGATGAGGACGCCAACATCACCAGCGAACTGGCCGAACCCTTCAACACGCTGCTCAGCCCCAAGGTCAAAGCGCGGACACAAGCAGCCATCCACCTCGGCGAAGCAGCCCTCTCGCGAGAACAGCCCAGCGAGCTCGACTGGCAGCTTTGGGAAGCCTCCCTCAACAACGACACCCCCGAGGAGCAAGTCCTCGAGGGTGTTGGTCAAGCCAGGCTCACCCGAGCCTTAGGTTTGAGAGACGAAGTTATGGTGGAGCGTGCCGGGCTCGAACCGGCGACCCCCAGCTTGCAAAGCTGGTGCTAACTGCACGATTTGCAGGGATATCTTCCGCTGTGGGGCAGAATATGGGGAAGTCCCACAGAGTACCGGGCGGATCCTGGCGGACTTGAGCTGAGGCGGGTCGGGCGCGAAGACACTTCCGCAGTGTCAAGGCCGGTTGAAAGCGGACCCCTTCGCGCCGGTTGAAAACGGACCCCTCTGGTGAGCGGCCTCCGGCCTCCAGCCGGAGGCCGTGTGCGTCCGTGAGAGCCCCGCTGAGGGCGGCGGCTGAGACGGTCGCGGGGAGGCTGATCGGGGCCCGCGAGGCCGATTCCGTGGCTGGCGGGCCGGGAACGAGGCGCTGAGAGCTTTTCTGCGGGCCTGCGAGCGGCGGGCGCGACTGGTTGGTCAGGCCGTGTCGGGCTCTCGAGCGGGCGGGCGGCCGCCGAGGTCGCGGTCGCGGAGGCGGTAGCTGTCGCCCTTCAAGGAGAGGATCTCCGCGTGGTGGACGAGCCGGTCGATCATCGCGGCGGCGACGACCTCGTCGCCGAAGATCTCGCCCCAGGCGGAGAAGGGCTTGTTGGAGGTGACGATCAGCGAGGCGCGCTCGTAGCGGCTCGAGACGAGCGAAAACATGAGGTTGGCGGCTTGGGCGTCGAAGGGGATGTAGCCAACCTCGTCGACGATCAAAAGCGGCGTCCAGAGCAGCCGGCGCAGCTCCTCGTCGAGGCGGCCTTGCCGCTGCGCATCGCCGAGCCTCGCGACCCATTCGGTCGCAGTCGCAAAGGCGACCCGCTGGCCAGCGAGGCAGGCGCGGATCCCGAGCGCGATCGCGAGGTGCGTCTTGCCGGTGCCGGGCGGCCCCAGGAGGACGACATTGTCCTTCGCCGTCAAGAAGTCGAGCTGCCCGAGATGCACGACGAGCGTCTTCTGCACCGAGCGCTGGAAGGAGAAGTCGAACTCCTCGAGCGTCTTTCTGGCCGGGAAGCGCGCCTGCTTGATCCGCGCCTCGCCGCCGTGCGCGTCACGGGAGGCGACCTCGGTGGAAAGGAGCGCCTCGGCGAAGCGCTCGTACGACCACTCCTCGGCCCGGGCCCGCTCGGCCAGCTTCGGCAGCGCCCGCGCCGCCGCCGGCGCCTTCAGGGTCCGGAAGAGGTGCGCGAGCTCGGCCTGCGTGCTCATGCCGGGATCAGCTGGTCGTAGTGGGCGAGCGGCCGGGTCTCGACCTCCGGCTCGGACGGGGCGCCGCGCAGCTTCCTGAGCGCACGGGCATGCTCGAGCGCGGTGAGCGTGCGGTGGCGCGCGAAGGAGCGGGCGTGCCGGCAGGCGAGCTCGCCCGTGTCCAGGCAGACGGCGAGAATCTCCCGTTGCGAGACCCTGAGCTCGACCCGGCGGCCGACCAGGCGCGGGTCGAGCGAGTAGTCGTTCGAGTCGACGCGGACGTACGGGTCGGGCGCCACCCGCGTGACGTGGCGGCGGTCGGCGTCGGGCATTCGCTCGGGGAGCGGCCGCATCACAGTCAGCTCCTCGGCGAGCCGGTCTGCCGGCCGGCAGCGGAGCGTGCGGTGGAAGCGCAGGTTGGCCCGCTCGGCAAACCAGCGGTCGAGCTGCTCCTGGAAGTCGAGCTCGTTCGCGAAGCGCCGGCCCGGCTCGAAGCTCGTCTCCAGGTAGCCCTGCAGACGCTCGACGACGCCCTTCGACTGCGGATCGCGGGCCTCGAGGAAGCGCCAGCCGAGCCCGAGCTGGCCGCAGAACGCCGCGAAGGGCTCGGTCGGGCGGCCGCCGCCGGCGTGCAGCGCGCCCTCGCGATCCCAGACCAGCGTCTCCGGCAGCCCGCCCAGTCGGACGAGGCAGCGGCCGATCCCGTACAGAAGGTCGGGCGCCTCCTTCGAGAAGACGAGCGTGCCGGCGCCCGCGCGCGAGTAGGGTAGGCAAGCGACCACGACGTAGCCGCGCCGCGTCTGGCCAGCGCCGACGGCGATCTCGCTGCTCGGCTCCCAGAGGTCGAACTGCAAGAGCGCCCCCGGCCGATAGGAGGTGCGCTGGAACGTGCGCGGCCGCGGCAGAAACAACGGCCGCACCTCGCGCAGGTAGTCATCCAGGATCGTCTTCGAGCCCGCGTAGCCCTGCTCGCAGAGCAGCTCCCGCACCCGCGTGCCCGGCAGCCGCGGATCTGCGCGCAGGAGCCGGTGGATCTCGTCCCGGAACGGATCGAGCTTCGACGGCCGCGGCAGCCGCCGGTACTTGGGCGGCTCACCCGAGCGCAGCGCGCGGCGGATCGTGTTGCGACCGTGGCCGGTGCGCCGGACGATCTCCTTGATCGACAACCGCTTCACGAAGTACAAGCGGCGGATCTCCGCCCACTGCTCCACCCCGACCACAACCTCCTCCTCGCTCCGATCTCCATGACCGAGCGAGGCTCACGACCACCCCGGACAGCGCCACGGCGCCACCGGGGGTCAGCTTTCAACCGGCGTCAGGGGGTCAGTATTAAACCGGCGTCGATACCCGGCCTCCCACCACTGATCGTCGCGCTGGGAAGCGTTGTAGTCGATTAGAAGGAGAGCACTTACGCTAGGTTCGGCGCCTTATCACGTATAGCTTCGGGGCCTGTTAAGGTGCCATTGGTGCTTGAACTTCAGTGCCTGCAGCTCGATCGCGCACGGGAGGGCGGGGCCGGTCGCACTCTCGACCGAAGTTCGATGCTCCGTTGAAGGCGTTCATTAGCGATCGAAGGCAGATCACGGTCGACGACAGCTGAGAACGAGACACGGGAGTTACGACGAACAAGCTGACAGTCGGGATTGCCCCGATTGGGCGCCGGTCTAGCGTGCCGGACGAGCCGGTCTAGCGTGCCGGACGAGAGAGTAGATGAAGGTCTCTGGAACTGGAGCGATGGCTGACCAAAGGACGAGTCTGTTGAAGATCCTCACCACCCTCGGGACGCTCGCGTGTGCCTCGGCCGTGATTGTGCTGTCGCTAACTCCAGGCGCAGGATCGACCAATACGCCGTCGCGTTATTTCATCCGTGCGGACCTTCTGTTTACAGGTACTGCGCTGGTTAAGGGCCAGGTGGCTGTGGCGGTCGAGGACGGGAAGGTTGTTGCAGCGGGGCGGCTTCGGATCCCTAGTGGCGCACGAGTGCTGCGGTTCCAGAACGCGACGATCCTGCCCGGGTTGATCGACCTTCACGTCCACGACAGCCCTCAACTCCTGCTGCGAGACGGGGTGACAACCACGCGGAACCTAGGCGAGCCTGTCGCGAGATTGCGTCCCCCGTATGCCGCGGATGGTTATCCCCGAATAGTTGCTGCCGGGCCGATCATCACCGTTCCCGGAGGCTATCCGACCGGCCGTCTTCCAGAGCTCGCCGCTCCCGTTGCTTCTGCTAGTGAGGCGGTAGCAACCGTGGATATGCTCGCCGCCAAGGGAGCAGCGCTAATCAAGATCGGTCTCGAGACGGGCCGCGACGGCTCACTCCCGACGCTTTCCAGCGAGGAAGTCCGTGCGATCGTGAGCGAGGCACATCGGCTCAACCGCCTCGTCACTGCGCACGTTCTGGAAGGGAAGGGCTTGGCGATTGCCTTGGCGGGCGGCGTCGATGAGATCGCGCACATGCCCTGTCTCGGAGTCACGCCCGCACAGATCGCAGAACTCGCCAAACGCCGAATACCGGTGGTAGGAACGCTGCATGTCGAGCGCCTCTCGGGTCGTTGCCCTGACGGAGTTGCGAACGCCCGCGCGTTCATACGGCAGGGCGGAACGCTTCTCTATGGCACAGACCTTCCTAACGTCCCTCCTCGACTCGATCTCACCGAACTTAGTCTCATGCGGCAGGCAGGAATGACGCCAACCCAGGTACTCATTGGTTCCACCAAACTGGCGGGACAACAGCTCGGCATCGCCAAGCTTGGAACGCTCGCCGTCGGCGCACCAGCTGACATTCTCGTCGTGAAAGGTGATCCGACCCGCGTGCTCTCAGCTCTAGCCCACCCGCTCTTGGTCATCGCGCGAGGCAAAGCCGTCAACTAAGAGTCTTTCGGCGCGTGAGAGGGCCGGGTCGTTGGGTCAGTGACGGCGATCGCCGAAGTTCCCCACCCTCGATCGTCGAAGTTCCTCAGCTGAGCGTCGGGCCGGCCGCATAGGCCAACAGCGGGACCCCTTCCCACGCTTGCGGTGTCAACCGCCGCAGCGACAAGAGGAGGCCGCGCGGGATGCTGACAGAGGAGGAGTTCGTGGAAGCGAGTGCTCTACACCGCCGCGGGTGGTCGATCTCGGCGATCGCCCGCC